>MTOL01000491.1 GCA_002011685.1 Deferribacteres bacterium JdFR-76 | reverse complement strand
TTAGACCCAATAAGGCCAAAAAGGCGCAACGGGTTGATGGCCGGTACCGTCCGTTTTTTCTTCTTGGTGTCCTCTTTTTTCTTGTCTTTATCCAGTTCTTCTTTCTTCCGTGCGGTTGGGAGCCTTCGCCGCGCGGCCGCAGGCCGCCTGGATGCCGTACGAGGCCGCGCTTTCATAAATTTTTGCACCAAACTGCGCGGATCAAAAGTGAGCTGAACGTTGTAATTCACGTTGTTCGAAGCACTTTTCCCAAGGGTCTTTTGCTGGATGTTGTTATTGTAATTGAAATTCGTGTTCATGGATGATGTGATCCGCAGCCATGTCGAAATTCTGGGACTGAATTGCATCCGGATCGTCTGCCGCACCGAAGTGAGGGGTCCCATCTTCCCGCGAAAAACTTCATACGGATCCAGAATTTGCCGGAGATCATTAACATGCGATCGCGAATAATCGATAGAAAGACTCTTAAGCGGCTGAAGCCCGGTACTGAACGTCTGATCAATTACGAATGAATATTTGGGTGTAACCAGTCCATTGCGGTTGATGCGGGTGTCTTTCAGGCGGTTGAAAGAGATTTTATAATTGAACCGCTTTGGCAGGTAATAAAAGCGCATACGGCTCAACGCCTTCACAATGGGACCATTGCCAAGCCAGCCAAACGGGCGGAAGGAAGCCATCGTCTTGAATGCCACACTGTAATTGATATTTCCACTGTAACGGAAGATCTTCGCCTGCTTGATGATGGAGTTGCTCATAAAAGACTCGGCATAACTGTAATGGATGGACAGGGCGTCCAGGGTGTATTTGAGAAGCGGATTGTGAGACCGACTGGTCTTTTTGAACGACACGGAAAGAGCCTTGCGGTTGTTTACAGTCTTGATGGCTTCAAGCAGACTGTCGGTTGCGGTTTTCTTCGAAACGATGATATCACTGCCAGGAAAGTACTTGGGACTCGCCTCCGAACGCTGGTAGCTCATATTTACCGGAATAGAAAGCCCCAGATTGGGCGGCAAAAGTTTGTCGAGGCGGAAACTGGCATTTACACTTCCGCGGAGCTGGTTGTTTCCCTTGCCAAACCGTTCATTGACGGTGCGGAAATCATCATCGATCCGGTTAAACTCAGCGTTGACCGTTCCCAGATCCGCCAGACGCAAATCCATCCGCGCCCGCATGGCTTTCCCACGGTCTTTTTTCACATCCGATAGCCGCAGTTCATTCAGCCAGATTTCGCCCGTAAAAGGCGTATCAGGATGATAATTGATCACGCCCACAATCAGTTGGCGCACGTTAGTAAGGGACGGCCGGCCCACAACCCGCAAAGTATCGCCATCCTTTGTAACCCCGGTGATACGGCCGTATTCGTCAGGTACGCCTTTATTTTTGAGGGCGGTAAGCTCCTCAAAATCTATGATCATTTCGTTCCGTTTGTCCCAGCCCGGGTACACCCTTTCGCGGAACTCGTAATAATTGTGCTCATTGGCGCCAAACCGGAAAAAGAGCACAACATCGCTGCTATCCTGCCGGATATGAGTTCCATACGGATCTTTCCCGTAAACAAACATTTTCATTTTGTTGTAATTAATGTAACTTTGCGGCTGGAAGAAGGCCTTCTGGATGATTCCATTGGCGCCGGGCGGCAATTCTGTGACCTTCAACACCAGAGCCTGCTCTTTGAGCTGGACCTTGGTAATGGGGTCCACCTCGCTGGCCACACCGGGCGGCGGGTCGTAGTCGGGATTGTCATACGTATTTACAACGGTCACCCGCACCGTGGAGTCATTCTTCACATCGTACTGAACGGTATCCAGATCACTGTAGGCCAGCCCCCGTTCTTTCCACTCGCTCCCAACCAGCTTGATCTCGGCGATACTCAGGATGATGGTATCGCTGGGAGCTTCATCGATCCAGATGCGCACATACTCAATGTTGGTCCACTGCGGGTTGCCCACGACGGTATCCGGTTTGGCCAGCGGAATGCGGTACAGACGCCAGCCATAGTCTCTTTCCGGCGGCAGGCCCAGCCCACCGGCGATAAACACCGTATCCGGACTGTTTTTATCCAGTGAGAAACTGTATTCAAAATAATCGTTGCGCAGATCCAGACTGCCATTCTGGTTCAGATCCTCCGTATCCGGAAAGCGCCCGCCTTCATCATTCAGGTTACCCTCCGTCCCGTTGATGTGTTCGTAGAGACGGCTCCCTTCAATGGTGGTCCCGGGAATCAAATACCCCGTGGGAGGCCGGTACGACCAATCATCATCGCCGGAATCCCCCGGCACATTTTCCCCATCCTTCCCTTTTACCCCGTCCAATCCGGTATCTTCATCCGGGTCCAGAATACCATTGCGGATGCCATTGCGCAGTTTGTCTTCCGTATTTAGTTTCCCATTTGGAATGGCGTCCTCGGAGATCTGGCCGAAATCGATATGAAGCCGGCCCTCGTCGCCCTTTACCCAGACTTCCAGAAACTTGGCGCTGGACTGATCAGCGTATCCGGCCGACAAATA
>MTOL01000544.1 GCA_002011685.1 Deferribacteres bacterium JdFR-76 | reverse complement strand
GCCATCATCGGCGATCTTTATGTGCGCGACAATTACATCTTCAACCAGAACCTGATCCGGGAGCTGGAGAATTTGGGGGCAGAGGTGATTACCACGCCTTACAATTTTATCGTACGTCTGGTGGCGGAAAAATACTTCCGCCAGCTCAGCGACGAAGGTAGGTATGTTAATCTGGCGGTGGACAAAACTCTGCTGCTGGCCCTATCCTATTTTGACCGGAAGTTCTCCCAGATCGCCTTTCCGGTGCTCCAGGAACCGCTGCCGGAATACGGAGAACAAGATGTTCAGGTTCTCCGCCGGTATCATCTGTCATTCCGGCATCATGGCGAAACCGCCCAGAACTTGATGAAGATCTTTCACCTACTCCGGATGTATCCCGATATCCGCCTTTTTGTGCACGTTAATCCCATTTTCTGCTGTCCGGGGCTGGTGAGCGAGGCCCTGTTCAAACGGGTGGAAGAAGAAATCGGGATTCCCATCATTTCCATCGTTTACGATGGTACCCAGGGAGAGCAGAACCAGGTTCTGCATCCGTACCTGCATTTCCTGAGGGAAGAGCTGGGGAAAAAGGCCGCCTGGCCAGTCGAGAAGCGGATCGCCTGAGCACAGCAGCGATTCGGACGGCCGGAAAATCTATTTCCCGCATCCGGGGATTTTTTAAATGAAAACGGAAGGGACAGGGATGAAGCCCACCACGCTGGTTATTTTTGGCATCACGGGGGATCTTTCGCAGCGGCTGTTGCTGCCCGCCATCTACCATCTAGACCGCCGGGGGCTTTTGCCGGATGCGTTTCGCATTGCGGGTTATGCCACCCGGGACTACGATCTTAAAGCGCTGCGCGGAATGGTCGCAGAAGGGCTGAAGGAATTTGCTGCAGACTACGAACCCTCGGCGGTCCAGCATTTCTTGCAGCGCGTCGTCGGGTATGCCAGGGGGAATCTGGAACCGGACACGGTGAAGAAGCTAGCACCGTTTCTGGATGAAAATGTCATTTTTTACCTGGCCTTGCCACCGGGAATTTTTCCCAGGGCCGCGGAGGCCCTTGCGAAATGCGGNTTTCATGAGGAAAAACAGGGTTTCCGCCGCATTGTGCTGGAAAAACCGTTTGGCAGCGACCTGGAAAGTGCCATAGGCCTTAACCAGCTGCTGCATCGCTACTGGAGAGAGGATCAGATCTTCCGGATCGATCATTTTCTGGGGAAAGAAACGGTACAGAATATCCTGGTTTTCCGGTTTGCCAATACCCTGCTAGAGCCCATCTGGAACCGGAATTACGTGTCCCACGTGCAGATTACGGTTGCGGAGGAGCTGGGGCTGGAGGAGCGGGCCAAATATTATGACCAGGCGGGAGCACTGAGGGACATGGTCCAGAACCACCTGATGCAGCTGTTCACTTTGACAGCCATGGAGCCGCCGTCCAGCCTCGATCCGGACGACCTGCGTGAGGAGAAAGTGAAGGTGCTGAAAAGCGTCCGGCCCATCCCGCGGGGCGCCGTGAACGCGTTTGCAATCCGGGGGCAGTACGGCCCGGGGCAGCTCAAGGGCGAACCGGTTCCCGGCTACGTGGAAGAGCCTGGGGTTCCGTCCGGTTCCACCACCGAAACCTACGCGGCCGTGAAGCTTTACGTGGATAGCTGGCGCTGGAAAGATGTGCCCTTTTACCTGCGCACCGGCAAACGGCTGAAGGAAACGCGGAGCGAGATTGCCGTGCAGTTCAAATCGCCGCCGCTGCAGCTTTTCCGCAAAGCTGCCATTGAGCGGATGGAACCCAACTGGTTTATTTTTGAAATGAAGCCGTGCGAATGTATGTACCTGGTGGCCCAGGCAAAAACCATCGGGCTGGAGCTGCGGTCCCGCACCATCGTGCTGAAGGCCATGTACCTGGAGCCAGGGCAGCGCGAGTTTGATCCCTACGAAACCCTGCTGCTGGACGTCCTGGAGGGCGACCGGTCCAATTTCCTGCGGTTCGATGAGGTGGAATGGGCCTGGCGCGTGCTGGATCCGGTGATCAAGGCCTGGCAATCCAGCCCGGATAGCCTGTTTGGCTACCCGGCGGGTTCAGAGGGGCCGGAAGAAGCCAGCCGTATCCTGGACCGGGAGGAGCACAAATGGCGTTCCCTCAGCGGATCTGGCGATTCGTTTCACCTGTAGAACGGCTGGCGGAAGAGGCCGCGCAGTGGATTGCTGCCGAGATAGCTGCTATGGAACGGCCTGCTACGGTGGTGCTGGCGGGCGGCTCATCGCCGCGTCTGCTGTACCGCAAACTTGCAGAAAAGGTGGACAGCTGGCAGGGGCTAGTGGTCATTCCTGGGGACGAACGATGTGTGGCACCGGGGCACCCGGCTCGGAACGACCGGATGATTCGCGAGGCACTGCTGGGGCGGATCCAGACTGTCCCACCTGCATTCATTCCAATTCCCGCTGAACGTGGACCGCAGATAGCCGCTGCCGAGTTTGAATCGGTACTCCGCACGCTTCCTCCGTTACGGCTGGCCCTGCTGGGACTTGGAG
>MTOL01000547.1 GCA_002011685.1 Deferribacteres bacterium JdFR-76 | reverse complement strand
GGCTTCCTCCACGTTCAGGCCGGTGAAATCGGCCAGAACAATACAGGATGCTTTTTCTGCCGCTTCTGCTGTCCGTTCCACAACCTCAACTTTTTCTGGTCTCGGCATTTGGCGTATCCTTATTTTACTCCCCACATTCCTTCAAATCTTTACCGCAACTCCAGCATCACCTGGTTTCGATCAAGCTTGATTCCCGGTCCCATAGTTGTGGACAGGGCGATGCTGCGGATGTACTGTCCTTTTGCCGCAGGCGGTTTTAAACGGATCACCGTATCGAGCAAAGTTTTGGCATTTTCCAGCAGTTTGTCTTCTTCAAAAGAAGCTTTCCCGATGGCCGCATGAATGATGCCATATCGGTCCACGCGGAATTCGATCCGCCCGGCCTTCACCTCTTTCACCGCCTGCCCCACATTCATGGTTACTGTACCGCTTTTCGGGTTGGGCATCAGGCCTTTGGGACCCAGAACTCGCCCCAGTTTCCCGACTTCGCTCATCACATCGGGCGTGGCGATGATCACATCCACGTCATCCCAACCCTGTTTGATCTTTTCGATGTACTCCTCAAACCCCACATAATCAGCACCCGCTTCTTCGGCCTCTTTCGCCTTGGGTCCCTTCGTCAGAACCAGCACTTTTACTTCCTTACCGGTTCCGTGAGGCAGGGTGACTGTGCCGCGCACCATCTGATCGGCCTTGCGCGGATCCACCCCAAGACGGATGGCCATCTCCACCGATTCATCAAATTTGGCGGATGCGGTCTTCTTAACCAGCTTGATGCCTTCCTCTAGGCTGTACCGCTTGTTCCTGTCTACCAGTTCAAGCAGCTGCCGATAGCGTTTGCTTCGTTTCATCGTCTCCTCTATGCCATCAGTCCTCAACAACAATGCCCATGCTGCGTGCGGTCCCTTCAATCATCCGCATGGCCGCTTCGATGTCCGTGGTATTCAGGTCCGGCATTTTGATCTCGGCGATCTCCCGCACCTGCTGCCGTGTAACCTTCCCAACTTTCACCTTATTGGGCTCGCTGGAGCCCTTCTCGATGCCGGCTGCTTTTTTGAGAAGAATAGAAGCCGGCGGCGTTTTGGTAATGAAAGTGAAAGAACGGTCGGCATAAACGGTGATGACCACCGGAATAATCAGGCCCTGTTTGTCCTGCGTTTTGGCATTGAATGCCTTGCAGAATTCCATAATATTCACACCGTACTGCCCCAGGGCCGGGCCAACCGGTGGTGACGGCGTGGCATTGCCCGCCGGAAGCTGAAGCTTTATGGTACCGATCACTTTCTTTGCCATCGTTGCACCTTACCCTATTTTTCCAGTTCCACCTGCAAAAAGTCTAATTCCACCGGAGTCGAACGCCCAAAAATGGACACCATCACTTTTAGCTTCTGTTTTTCTTCGTTCACCTCTTCCACCACACCGGTAAAATCGGTGAACGGCCCATCGATTACGCGGATGGGATCACCTTTCTTAAATGGAACCGCATACTTCTTGCGTTCCTTGCTGGCCTGTACCCGGCCAATAATCCGGTCCACTTCTTCCTGCCGCAGCGGCTGAGGATTGGAAGGATTGCCCACAAAATTGGTAACCCCCGGAATATTGCGCACAAAGTTCATGGTTTCTTTGGTCAGTTCCATCTGAATCAAAATGTAGCCCGGAAAAAACACCTTGTTCTTGACGCGCTTTTTCCCCTCCCTCATTTCCACCACTTCTTCCGAGGGCACCAGAACCTGGGCAATCTTGTCCTCCATGCCCGAATTCTTAATTTCGTTCTCTAGATATTGTTTGACTTTTTTCTCGTGGCCCGACAAGACGTGGACCACATACCATTTCTTTTCCACGGCTATCCTCTGCCCTTAAAATCCGTACAAAAGATCAAACAGGTACTTGAAAATGTTATCCACGATAAAAATAAACAGGGCAAACGCCAGGGTGACGATAATTACCACCGTGGTCGAGTTTTTCAGTTCCTGATAGCTGGGCCAAGTAACGCGCCCCATTTCGATCTTCACTTCCCGCAAAAACTTGGCAAGTTTTTTAAACATCTTCTTTTCGCTCCAGCAAAGTCTGCATTTGCCCTCAAACCAAAAAAAAGGAGTCAATTGGCTTGACGATTGACTCCAAACCCACATCCAGGGTTTTTATGTAATTGCAGGCCTGGAGGGATTCGAACCCCCAACCGCCGGATTTGGAGTCCGGTGCTCTAGCCGTTGAGCTACAGGCCTGTAAACTGCATTTCAGAGCTCACCGCGTTTCCCGGTGAACCGTATGTTTATTACACCTCGGACAGTATTTTCTCAGCTGTAACCGCTGGGTGTGGGTTTTCTTATTTTTTGTTGTCGTATAATTCCGTTCTTTGCAGACCGTACATTCCAGTGTAATAATCTCCCGCATCGTTTGTCACCACGCTCCCTTATTCCAGAATTTTACCCACAACACCAGCGCCAACGGTTCGGCCCCCTTCACGAATGGCAAACCGCAAACCCTCTTCCATCGCCACTTCCGAAATCAGC
>MTOL01000062.1 GCA_002011685.1 Deferribacteres bacterium JdFR-76 | reverse complement strand
ATCTTCCAGCAGGTCGATATCCTCCATCCGCCCTTCACCGTGCTCAATGCGGCGCAGAATTTTTACCATCCATGTGGTACCCTCGCGGCAGGGTGTGCACTGGCCGCAGGATTCATGGGCATAGAAGCGCTCCAGATTGAGCAGTGCATCCACCATGCAGGTGGTATCGTCCATTACAATTACTCCGGCGGAACCGAGCATGGTGCCAATTTCTGCCAGCGAATCGAAATCCATGCTCACATCGATCTCCTCCGGGCGCAGAACCGGCACGGACGAGCCGCCCGGGATCACAGCCTTCAGCTCATGACCATCCCGGATACCGCCGGCCTCCTCGTAAATCAGCTCCTTCAGATTTTTTCCCATGGGAAATTCATAAAGACCGGGCCGCTTTACATGCCCGGAAACACAGTATAGCTTGGGACCCGAATTTTTGGCATTGGGCCCGATTCTGGCATATTCGTCCGCTCCAATGGTGAAAATAAGCGGAAGGTTCGCCAATGTTTCTACATTGTTTACCACAGTGGGACACTTGAACGCCCCCACTGTTGCCGGGAACGGCGGCTTCAAACGAGGCCAGCCGCGTTTGCCTTCCAGCGATTCCAGCAGTCCGGTTTCTTCCCCGCAGATGTAAGCGCCAGCCCCGCGGTGCACCCAAACATCCAGATCGTAGCCCGTTCCCAGGATATTCTTGCCCAGGAACCCTTTTTCCTTAGCTTCCTCAATGGCTTCCATCAGCACCCGGGCTCCGTAGGCAAATTCACCGCGAATATAAATATAGGCCTGGTGAGCATTGATGGCATACGCGGCAATGGCAATGCCCTCCAGCAGCATGTGCGGTTCGCGCTCGATTATATAGCGGTCCTTAAAGGTGCCCGGCTCGGACTCATCTGCATTGCAGACCAGATATTTGGGCTTGTCGGAATCTTTGGGCACAAAGCTCCATTTCAGCCCCGTGGGAAATCCGGCACCGCCCCGGCCCCGCAGTCCGGACTTTTTCACCTCCTCGATCACATCATCCGCCGATTTCCCTTTCAGCACTGCTTCCAGAGCCTTGTACCCGCCACTCTTCAGGTAGAAATCGATCGTCTTCGATTCCGGATGATCGATATTTTTCAGAAAGTATTTTTCGTCCATCCGCCTGTTAACCTCTTCGGTTTACACTCTCTATTCCAGGCTATCCAAAATCTGATCGATTTTCTCTTCGGTAAGCTGTTCGTAATAATCGTCGTTAATCTGCATGACCGGCGCAGTTCCGCACGATCCTAGGCACTCCACCTTTTTGAGGGTGAATTTGCCGTCGGGTGTGGTCTCGCCCACGTCAATCTTCAGTTTTTTCTTGATGTATTCTACCACCGATTCCGCCCCCATCAGTGAGCAGGACAGCGTGGAGCATACCTGAATCACGTACTTCCCTTCTTTCTCCCTGGGAAACATGGTATAGAACGAAACCGTGTCCATTACCTTGATAGGTGGAACATCCAGTAGATTGCCGATGTACTCCATCACTTCCGGCGTAATCTGTTTGAATTCCCTCTTTGCCAGATGAAGGGCCGGAAGTAGCGCTGCCTGCTTGTTGGGATAATGCTTCAGGATTTCTTCCAGTTCGCGCTTTGCTTCTGCAGAAAATTCAACGGCCATAATCTCCTCAAGCCCCAATTTATCGATCCAGTTCGCCAGCAATGATATTCAAGCTGCTGAGCACAGCGACAGTATCCGACAGCATCTGCCCTTCCAGCAGGCGTGGAAGGATCTGATAATTGTAAAAGGAGGGTGGCCGAACCCTAAACCGGTAAGGTCCGTTGCCACCGTTGCTGATCACATAAAAACCCAGCTCCCCATTGGGAGATTCTGTGGCCACATAGGCTTCCCCTTTGGGCGCCCGGGCCCCGCGGTTCAGCATAATCATCTCAAAATGGTGAATCAGCCCTTCGATGGAACCGTACACCTCATCTTTGGGCGGAAGCATTACCTTGGTATCCGGATCCACATTGAGTTCCCCTTCCGGGAACCGGTCGATAGCCTGCCGGATAATCCGGACCGATTGACGGATCTCCTCCAGCCGAACAATGTAGCGGTCAAATACGTCGCCGTTTTCGCCTACGGGAACATCAAACTCAAATTCGTCATAATCGGAATAGGGCTGGGCTACACGAAGGTCAAACGCAATACCGCTCGCGCGTAAACAGGGACCGGTAATTCCGTAACTGATCGCATCTTCCTTTGTAATGATGCCCACACCCTTTGTCCGGTTGAGCCAGATTTTGTTTCTCAGGAGCAGCCGCTCTACTTCGTCCACGGTTTTCAGCAAACCGTCCAGAAACTTGAGTACCTGTGGGAAAAATTCCGGTGGAATATCGCGGTCCCGCGCAAATCCCCCAATACGGGTGTAGCTGATGGTCAAGCGCGTTCCAGCCAGCAGTTCAAAAAGGTTGTAGATATTTTCCCGTTCGCGGAATAGATAAAGGAACGGGGTGTATGCGCCAAGGTCGATGGCCCAGGTGCCCAGTGATACCAGATGG
>MTOL01000068.1 GCA_002011685.1 Deferribacteres bacterium JdFR-76 | reverse complement strand
GCGGTGAAGGCGGAGAAGGACCTTGGTATGAGGAAAACCTGCCGGCAGAGACGGTTTTATATTCATTGATCTTTGCTCAAGATGTTTCGGAAATGGCAATAGAACGAAAAAAGTTGGACAATCAAATATCCGCAGAGCAGGTTCTGAATTTTCTTGAACATGTTGTGCCGGATCGCATTCAGTTGGGCGGCAATGAAACCATCGGTCGGGGAATTTTGGCAATTAGGTTTTTCAAATGATATTTGGAGGAGGTCATGACGGCGAATATTCAAACCCTGGAAAATAATAGAGCTAAATTTGCATTTGAAATGGTCTATGAAGCAAAAAATGTGAAAGAATTGTCGCAAAATAAGAATGAATACGTAAGCTGGGCGAAGAAGATACCTGTTTTTATAAAAACAAACGGGTTGGGACAGACTCTGGCTTTTATGAAGTCGCGAAATAAACCAGAAACAAATTTAATGTTAAAACAGATACAAAAATGGCTGGCTAAAAAGCAACAAATCAAAGATCATGAGGATCTTGTAGAAAAAGTTACCCAAATTGACAGTTTGACATATCGGCTTTGGTCCAAAGAAATTCTGGCCCTGTTTAACTGGGTGCGCCGCTTTGCTGAAGGATATTTAAGGGAATAGCGGTAGGTTCGGAGTGGATGCAAAAACGGGGAGGCAACTGGTTATGTATTTTGTTGTGCCAAAAGACACAGTGGAATTGCACGGGGATAACTTGGAAAAAGTCGAATATTATAGCAATTTTTCTTTGTTATTTCGAAATTACGTGCCCTGGCGGAAGATGCCGGATCTGAAGTTCCCTCCGGGCAAATGGTCAAATTTTGAATCTTTCCAGTTTGATGATGTGGCCCTGTTCAGTCTACATGAAAGAGGAACACAAATACTTCAAAGAATTTCTCAATTTGGTTATCCGACCTGTGAATTTTCGATGAGAACTACCTGGCGTTTGATTACCGGAATTGGGGCAAGCAGCTCATTGGAAACTGGGATGATTTTGCATCATGTTTACGGTTTTCCCTATATTCCCGGAAGCTCACTCAAAGGATTGCTGCGTTATTATATGGAAGAAGTTATTGAGGAAGATCAGCAGAAAATAATGGACATACTTGGATTTTCAGCTAAAAAGAATGCCTCAAAAGGGAAAATCGTCTTTCTGGATGCCTTTCCCAAACCGGGATTTCGGATCAGCGTGGATATTATGAACAATCACTATCAGAACTATTACATGGAAAATGATCCTCCTGGAGATTGGATGGATCCGGTTCCTGTAAAGTTCTTAACTGTTACCGATGCGGAATTTGTTTTTCGCTTGTTTGCCAGTGATTGTTCTATTGATTCTTCGGTGCTTGATGAAGTGGCTGCAAGCTTGTCGAAAGCGCTCATTGAGTTGGGAATCGGGGCAAAGACCGCTGTAGGATATGGACGTTTTGTGAAAACTGAACATCCTTCCTCTCTCACATCTGAAATTCCAGAAGAAAAAGAGAGCGATATTATTGGGACTTCTCCGGGAAGCGAGAGTTTCCATTTCTATGATGAGCCAGATGGGACAAAAGAATACTACCTGAACCGAATTGATATGGCGGAGCCCTATTCTGAAGAAATTCAATGGTTATTTCAAAAATGGGAAAGAGATGAATCATGGTCTAAAGATACGGAAATAGCAAAAGCTTTTTTGCGCAAGGTCAAAAAAACAAAGAAGAGCGGCAAAGAAACCCATTTTTACAAAGTAATCAAAAGTATTCTGGGCGAAATCGGTTGATGTACGAATAGAAAGAATGTATTGTATCAATTGCCTAGTTTTGTTCCCTTGAAAGATGGCTCGGATGATTTTTTTTCGAATAACTTCAGCGTATTACAGAAAATAGGAAGTATTAAGCATTCGTTGGGTTGTTGAAGTCAAAACTGTTAAAAATCATGTTGGTTGGGCATCAAGATGGCACGGAAAAAATTCATTTCTTTTCTCGGCACAACTTTCTACCTGGAATGCAGCTACTACCTCCAGGATCCTGAAGAGGAATTTTACCCCACCCGTTTTGTTCAGATTTCTTTGTTGCGCTACCTCTACCGCAAACAGATGCTTGACGAGCATTCAGAGCTCATTTTTCTGATGACCGATCCCGCACGTACCCGAAATTGGCAGGATTACCTGTGGTCCGGTAAAGAACAAACTCCGGGTTTACGGGCGGAACTGGTCAGGCTTCAAAAAGAACTGCAGGAAGAAGGAATCCCTTTTGGGANCATCNTTGATGTTTCCATCCCGGAAGGCAGAANGCCGCANGAGCTCTGGGATATCTTTATCCGTTTTTCCGAACAGATCCAGGAGGAAGACGAAATCTATCTGGACATCACCCACTCGTTCCGTTCCCTTCCCATGCTGGTGCTCGTGGGATTAAATTTTCAGTGCATTGCAAAAAGGGCAAGCATAGCCCGCATTTTTTACGGTGCCTTCGAAAGTTTGGGGCCGATTGAGCGGGCAAAAGAAATACCTGTGGAAAAGAGGCATGTTCCC
>MTOL01000064.1 GCA_002011685.1 Deferribacteres bacterium JdFR-76 | reverse complement strand
TTTGGCATCTTTCCTCAAAATAGTTGCCCCTGAAAAAAGATGCAAGAGGATTCCGGAACCGACCTCCATTTTCAGCGAGCTTCCAGAATACTCCCACACCTTTACTTTTATGGAATTTGATACAGAAAGAAGCAATCCCAGCAACGTGGTCTCCTCCGGTCCAACGGCACTATGCGAAGGGCCCTTGCCCGAAGCCCCAAATTACACCGGTCCTGTGCCACCACTTTTTGCTCGTTTCCACCTCGGCCATGGCCAAAAAACCATGCAGGTAATTTTCTGTCATGCGGGCCGATTTCAGCTTTGCCATATCCAGATGTTTTGCTTGCTGGTTTTGAATTGATAAACCGGTTCTTTGTTTTCAATCAAAAAATGACTCAATAATTCCGCCACCAACCACCACATCCTCATCGTAAAAAACCACCGATTGTCCTGGTGTGATGGCGCGCTGGGGCGTTTCAAAAAGGACTTTTGCCTCTCCAGGCTTCACTTCCACCACTTCCCCGAATGCACCGGGGTCCCGGTAGCGGATTTTGACAAACAGCCGTGCTGGCGCTGTTAGCCGCTCCACGGCAATCCAGTTCACGTTGCGTGCTACCAGACCTTTGTGCAGAAGGTCTTCGCGGCTTCCGATGATCACTTCATTGCTTTCCGGGCGGATATCCACCACGTAAGCGGGTTTTCCCAGGGCCACCCCCAACCGCCGGCGCTGCCCAATGGTGTAAAATGGGTAACCCTGATGCTCCCCCACCCTCTTTCCTTCAATGGTTACCAGTGGACCGGGTTCAATGGACTGAACTTTCCCTTCCGCAGCTTGCTCGCGAAGCAGCCGGCGGTAATCATTGTCCGGCACAAAGCAAATCTCCTGGCTTTCGCCTTTTTCTGCCGTTTTCAGTCCCATTTTCCGGGCGATGTTCCGCACTTCATTTTTCGTCAAATTTCCCAGTGGGAATAGGGTATGCTTCAAGCTTTCCTGTGTGAGCCCCCACAGGGCATAAGACTGATCCTTTTGCGGGTCCCGTCCCTTCTTAAGCAGGTAGCGGCCAGATGATTCGTCATATTCCACCCTGGCGTAATGTCCGGTCGCCAGGTATTCAGCCCCAATTTCACGGGCCTTTTGCAAAAGCCGCTCCCACTTGATTTTGGTGTTGCAAAGGATACACGGATTGGGCGTCCGCCCGCGAAGATACTCTTCGATGAAATTGCGGATTACCCACTGGCGGAATTCTTCCTGAAAATCCACCACATAGTGCGGGATTCCCAGTTTTTTACAAACGGCAGCGGCATCCAGCATGGCTTCCACGCTGCAGCACGTGGACTCCCTGCGCACATTGCCTCCCACATCGCTGTATTCCCACAGCTTCATGGTAATCCCAACGACATCATACCCCTGTTCAACAAGAAGTGCCGCTGCTACGGAGCTATCCACCCCGCCACTCATCGCCACAACAACCCGAGTTGCCATTTATATCATTCCTCCCTTAGTTCAAACGGAATGCTTCAAACTCCAATTATCCAAATTAAAATGAAACCGGTCTGTCTGCAAATCTTTCCATTTTCCCCCGGCAGAAACGGGCAGAGAAGCGGTGCATTCCATACAAAATTTATCTGACATAAAATCAAAAATAATCCGCGAATTTCCTTGAAAATCAGCACAAAACTTCCGCCCAACTGAGAAGCGGAGCCCCGTTTTCCCGCTTTTGTGCACAGAATCCAGGTAGAAGAATAGGCATCAGATCGCCGTCGATGGTGCTCCAGGAAACATAGCCATTTCCCCGATCCTTCCAGATCGGTCCAGCTGTATTGGAAGGCCATCGACAAATGTTTGCGGACATCCCCTTCTGCGCACATTCCATCAAACCACGAAACATACGAACTTCACCGGATTCGTCTTGCAAATGTTAGTCTGTTTTCTACATTTTTTCTAAGTCAAAAAACCGGGAGGACTTCAAGAAATGCAACGGATGTTCATACGACGGATTCCTGGGTTTCTCCGGATAGCTGCTATCATCTTTTTGTTTCCCTTTATCCTTTCAGGAGCAGCTCACAGTAAACAGAAAGATTACGCCCGGTGGGTTAATCCTTTTATCGGTACAGGCGGTCATGGACACACGTTCCCCGGCGCTGTATATCCATTTGGGCTGGTTCAGTTAAGCCCCGATACCCGTTTGAAGGGTTGGGACAGCTGTGCGGGATACCACTATTCCGACAGTCTGATTTACGGCTTCAGCCATACTCACCTGAGCGGTACAGGCATCCCCGATTACTGCGATATTCTTTTTATGCCGTCCATGGGTCCCATCTACTTCGATAACGGAACCACAGCGGACCTGGCACATAGCTATCCATCTACTTTTCGCCATGAAACCGAAATCGCGGAACCGGGCTATTACCGGGTTTTGCTGGAAAAACACAAAATTCTCGCAGAACTCACCGTAACGCCCCGTTGTGGCTTTCACCGATATACTTTTCCCCAAGCGGGAAAAGTCCACCTCCTGATCGACCTTGTCCACCGCGATCCTGT
>MTOL01000300.1 GCA_002011685.1 Deferribacteres bacterium JdFR-76 | reverse complement strand
TTTAATTCCTGAACTTTCCCATACCCAGCCGGGGGCATGATNTTTCCNCAAACCTTCTTGAGGACAACGCATTACTCCCGACNGAGCGGCCATCTTCCGGTTGCGAACTGTTCCAAGCATGCCCCGAAAAGCCGGTGTATTTCAAAAAAGTCCAAAATTCCACCCGCCTCTTGCCATGTTCTGCCGCGCCCCGCCGACCTTTTCCCGGTTTTTTTGCGCCAAGAAAGTTGCAATATCTCTCCTGTTTTTATTAAATTGATCATCCACTTCCGGCAGACAGGTTGGATATTTGCCATGACACGTTTTGAAGAACTTTTACAAAAGAGGGTTATTCTTTTCGATGGTGCCATGGGAACGTCGATTCAGTCCTTCGGACTCACACCGGAGGACTTCGGCGGTTCCCGCTATGAAGGCTGTAACGAACACCTGAACCTTACCCGGCCCGATCTTATCGAGCAGATTCACGCAGCCTATTTTGAGGCTGGCAGCGATGTGGTCGAAACCAATACGTTTGGCGCCTCTGACCTTGTTCTGGGCGAATACGGCCTCGATCAACGGGCCTTCGATATCAACAAACGGGCCGCGGAGATTGCCCGAAAAGTAGCCCACGAGTTTTCCACACCCTC
Organism: Deferribacteres bacterium JdFR-76; assembly: GCA_002011685.1. Taxonomy (GTDB): domain Bacteria; phylum Zhuqueibacterota; class JdFR-76; order JdFR-76; family JdFR-76; genus JdFR-76. The sequence continues at coordinate 1,898 of MTOL01000300.1, read as the reverse complement.
GCGACCGCGGTTCGTCGCCGGCAGTGTGGGCCCCGGTACCCGGCTGCCTTCCCTGGGTCAGATTTCCTTTCGGGAACTGTATCGGATGTACCGCACCCAGGCGGCTGGTCTCCTGGAGGGCGGGGTGGACCTGTTCATCGTGGAAACCTGCCAGGATCCCCTTCAGACCAAAGCTGCTCTGGCGGCTATTACAGACGTCCTCCGCGAAAAAGGCCATGACCTGCCCATCATCGTCCAGATAACCATCGAGAAGGACCTGAACACGATGCTCATCGGCACGGACGTGCAGACGGCCATCACCATTTTCGAGCCTTACCCCATCCTGGCCCTGGGCCTCAACTGCGCCACGGGCCCGGATGACATGAAACCGCACGTCCGTACCCTCAGCCGTCACTCCCCCAAGCCCATTTCCGTCCAGCCCAACGCTGGTATCCCAGAAAATGTGGGCGGACGTGCTGTATACCGGCTGACTCCGGAGGAACTGGCAAAGGCTCATGCATCCTTCATTGCGGAAGATGGCGTTCGCATTGTGGGCGGATGCTGCGGCACCAATGCCGAACACATCCGCGCCGTAGCCGAAGCCATCCGAAACATTGAGCCGGCACGGCGCCAGGTTACTTTTGAACCGGGTATTGCCAGCCTTTATCAGGCTGTTCCCCTCAAGCAGACACCACCCCCGCTCATCATTGGCGAACGTACGAATGCCAATGGAAGCAAAAAATTCCGGGAACTCCTCCTGCAAGATCAGTACGATCAGCTGGTTCAGATTGCCCGCGGGCAGGAGGAGGACGGCGCCCACGCCCTCGATGTGTGCACCGCCTATGCCGGCCGGGATGAGGTCCGCGACATGACCGAGGTCATCCGCCGGCTCACCCAGCACATAACCATTCCGCTCTTCATCGATTCCACCGAACCGGAGGTGATAGAAGCAGCTCTTCAGCTCATCGGCGGAAGGGCGGTTATCAATTCTATCAACCTGGAAAATGGCGAAGAACGGCTGGAGGCCATCTTGCCTCTGTGCAAAAAATATGGAGCGGCCGTTGTTGCCCTGACCATCGACGAAGATGGTATGGCCCTGACCGCCGACAAAAAGCTGACCATTGCCCGCCGCCTGTACCGCCTTGCAACCGAAAAATACGGGCTGCGCCCTCAGGACCTCCTGTTCGACCCGTTGACATTCACACTGGCAAACCCGGAGTACGCCGGTGCAGGCATCGAAACCCTGAAGGCCATTCGCAGCATCAAACAGGAATTCCCGGACTCTTTCACTCTGCTGGGTATCAGCAATGTTTCGTTCGGGCTGAATCCCTATGCCCGCAAAATCTTAAATTCTGTTTTCCTTTATTATGCGCTGGAGGCGGGGCTGGACGCTGCTATCGTCAACTATCGCCACATCCTTCCGCTTAATCAGATCTCCGAAGAGGAGCGTGAACTGGCGCGCAAGGTGGTTTTCAACGAAAACGAAAATGGCGAACCCGCCCTCAATGTCTTTGTCAGCCGCGTGGGAGCCAAAAAAGAAAGAAAACAAAAGGCAGTCGACGAATCCCTCCCTGTGGGTGAAATTCTTAAGCAGAAAATCATCAACGGAGATTCCGACAGATTGGAACACTATCTCGATGAGGCCCTGAAAAACTATTCCCCTGTAGACATCCTCAACCGCTTTTTGCTGGAAGGCATGAAAGTGGTGGGTGACCTCTTTGGCTCGGGGCGGATGCAATTGCCCTTTGTCTTAAAATCGGCCGAAGTGATGAAGGCCGCTGTACGTCACCTGGAGCCGTACATGGACCGGGTCGAAGGGATCGAAAAAGGAAAGATCGTTCTGGCCACCGTAAAAGGCGACGTCCACGATATCGGCAAAAACCTGGTAGACATCATTTTGAGCAACAACGGCTACAAAG
>MTOL01000256.1 GCA_002011685.1 Deferribacteres bacterium JdFR-76 | reverse complement strand
TTGACGCGGAAAAGGGGATCAATGTGGATAAAACCGGTGCGGTTGTAGGCGATTCGCTCTGGCTAGGATACTGGGGCTTTGAGAATGAGAACGGCTCCGGCATGACCGATGATTACGAGATTCGCTTCACCGACCGCGGTTCCATTGCATTCCAGTACACCTCTCCCTATGGTCCTGTACATGTACCGTATGAAGTATGGAATATTACCACCAATATGCAAATCAACAGCGACATTTATGACCGGAAGGATCAGACATTCGATATTGATAAAAGGGATTATATCTTTCCGGTAAATACGCCGTATGATAGCACCCAGTACATCAGCGTCTGGCCAGATGACTACAACTACTATTTCCGGTTCACCACCGATTCGAGGTGGCATGTGGGCGATGTATTCCGGATCATTACAAACAAGACCTTTTCGCCCAACGATGTGTATCGTTTCACCGCTACCGGAGTTCAGATTGCTGCTACGGAAAAAGATCTGGATCAGATCCGCGTTATTCCCAATCCGTATGTTGTTACATCGTCGTTCGAGTTCTCTGAACAGGAGTGGGTGAAGGAGCTGCAGTTTCATGGATTGCCAGAGCGCTGCACCATCCGCATTTACACAATTTCTGGCGATCTGGTGGCCATTCTGCACCACGAGCCGGGTGATCCGGGCTGGCGCGGTCCTTCCGTCCATGCCTGGAATCTCTGGACCTATAACGATCAGGAAGTCGCCTTTGGCGTATACATTTTCCACGTCAAGGCTGATGGCGTAGGTGAGCGCCTTGGCAAGTTTGCGATCATCAAGTAATGAAGGCGATTGGGAAGCAATCGATAAAAAGGAGGCTTGAAATGATTCGTAAGATTTTGAGCGTACTTACTGTCCTCCTGGTGGCGGTGTCGCTGGCTTTGGCGGGCAATGACAACACCGGCACTTCCGTTGCCAACTTTCTGAAGATCGGTGTTGGCCCACGGGCTGCTGCCATGGGGGAAGCATTTGTGGCGCAGGCAAACGACTTTACGGCTCTTTACTGGAATCCAGCGGGAATTTCCAACGTTTCCGGTACGGAAGTGGGAATCGCACACACCAATTGGATTCTGGATATCAGCCACAGTTTCTTCGGCGTGGTCCACAATCTTGGAGATCTGGGCGTAATCGGGGTTAGCCTGAACTACTTGAGCATGGGAGAGATGGAGCGAACCACACCGTCCGAACCCCATGGTACAGGGGCTTACTTTAGTGCTTCCGACATGGCACTGGGGTTTGCCTACGCCCGGAAACTTACCGACCGCTTCTCTGTGGGTGTGAAGTTCAAATATGTACGGGAAACCATCAGTTTCTCCTCTGCCAGCACCATTGCCATCGATGCCGGCACACAGTTTGTGACCGGCTTCCATGGAATGCGGATCGGTATGTCCATTACCAACTTCGGTGGGAATATGCGGCTATATGGCTCAGACCAGCTGGTGAAGGCCAAAGCAGACGAGGTGATTCTCGGAGTGCCGAAAAAAACAGCCCGTCTTGAAACCGAGGCGTGGCCCATTCCGTTGACTTTCCGNTTCGGCCTCTCCCTGGATGTTCTCAAAGGAGAAACGAATACCCTTACTGTGAATGCGGATTTCACCGATCCGCGCGACGTAGCTCCTATCGGTAATCTCGGTTTCGAGTACGGTTTCCGGAACCTCCTTTATTTGCGCGGGGGCCTGTATTACCGGCCCAAAGAATTCGACGAACAGCGGCTGGCCGAAAAGGAAGAAGTGGTGCTGAAATACACGTTCCGCTTTACGTTCGGCGGCGGCCTCCGTTTTCAGGTTCCGGGAATGGGAAGCTCGGTGGAACTGGACTATGCCTATACGGACCTTGGACTCCTGACAACCGTACACCGGTTCAGCTTCCGGTTTTCGCTGTAGATTAATACGTGTCCTGTATAAAAGGGGCCTGGGTTGGCAAACCAGGCCCCTTTTTTATTTGGGATCGTAGTCATGCTCGCATACAAAGCTATCAAAAAGAAGAATTTGACAGGTTTCAGTTGCTTCTGTCAATTGAATCAAAGTCTTTTGGGCCGAAGTTGTGATTTAGATATGGAAAGGATGGCGACTGCGATGCCCTTTTTTGTTGAAAGGAGTTTCTAAGGAAGTTCTTACCCGTTAATCACGAGCGATGTTGTAGGGACGGATTATTGGCTTGTGCATTTTCCAAAATGTTCGGTTTGGTGCTTTTATTTCAAATAAAAAAGTTTCCGAATTTCCGCTGTTTTTCCGGCTATCAGGTCGGTGACCTGTATGACCAGTTGTTTTTTGCCCGCCGGAACGTTTGAAAGGTCCAGATTGGAATAGATCTGTTCAAATTCAGACTGTCCTTCTGTCTCGAATCGGGTTCCTACCACGGGTTCCTGCCGGTGCCCTCTGAAAAAGCTGGCAATCCGGGCGGCGGCTTCGGCGAGAACGGTGGTTTCTCCCAGGTGCTCAACTCGGTACTCGACTTTGAAGCGCGTTCTGCCCTTCTGGTTCAGGGTCAATCCGTAAATTTCAAAGTATATCA
>MTOL01000541.1 GCA_002011685.1 Deferribacteres bacterium JdFR-76 | reverse complement strand
TGCAGAACGTGGCGGGCGGGCTGCTGCCCAATTTGCCGCCTGGGTTTAAAATTCCTGGCTTGATGTAAGCGACTATGAATCTTTCCTCGCCGTCTTTGGAGAAGTTGATTGCGGAACTTGCGAAGTTGCCCGGAATTGGCAGAAAAAGCGCACAGCGCCTGGCTTTTTATTTGTTGAAACAGCCACAGGAAGAGGTGGAAAATCTGGCCCGGGCGCTGATTGAAGTGAAGCAGAAGACCAGAACCTGCTCCGTTTGTTTTAATCTGACGGAAGGGGATCCGTGTCCGATTTGCCGGGATGAGCAGCGGGATCGCCAGACGCTATGTGTGGTGGAAGAAGCACACGACATTTTCGCGATCGAGAAGCTGGGCCAATACCGCGGGCTGTACCATGTTCTGGGTGGCGTACTCTCTCCTTTGGACGGGGTCGATCCAGAACATCTTCATATCCGAGAGCTGGTGGAGCGGTGCCGCCAGAATGTGAAGGAGGTCATTATCGCAACGAGCCCCAGCGCCGAAGGAGATGTGACGGCCCTTTACCTGGCCAAACTTCTCAGGCCATTGGGCGTGAAGGTTACGCGCATAGCCAGGGGAATTCCTACGGGAAGCGATCTGGAATATGTGGACGAGATGACCTTGCTGCGGGCTCTGGAAGGGCGCAGCACGCTGGAGTAAAAAGGAGGGAGGTTCCTTCGGCATGCAGCTGCCGGTGAAAATCAACGGGTGGAGCGAGCGATGACGTTGCCCAATCAGCTGTCCCTATTGCGTATCGTCCTGACGCCGCTTTTTGTGGTCACTTTTTGCATGGACAGCCTGTTTTTCAACTGGGTGTCTTTCGGGATCTTCTTCCTGGCTTCTCTTACCGATTATTATGATGGGATTCTGGCAAGGCGGATGGGGAAGTCCACCCTCTGGGGGCGGTTCCTGGATCCTCTGGCCGATAAGATTCTCATTTCGGCGGCACTGATTGTTTTCGCGTTTTTCCGCTATGTCAAAGGATGGATGGTNTTTTTGATCGTGTTCCGGGATGTGGTCATTACGGCCCTGCGTTCTTATGCCATGTTCAAGGGCAAGCCGATGCGTACTTCGTACCTCGCAAAAACCAAAACCTTTTCCCAGGTGGCGGTGATCTACTTCATTTTTCTTTACGCGCTTTTCAAAAAGACGCTTGCCTCCCAGAACCGCACGTCGATTCTGCTGGCTAAAATTGAGGCATGGAATCTGATTTACCTTTCCATGTTATTTGTTACCCTTCTTACACTGGTCTCTGGTGTGAAATATCTTATCGAAAATAGGGATCATCTAAAAAGCATGGCTGCGGACTTCTACCATGTTTTTGTTCCTTCTGACACGTAAGCAATGGATCGTCTTCGCTATATTATTGCGACCGGATTCGGTGCGGGATACTCGCCGGTGGCTCCCGGCACGGCAGGAAGCCTGCTTGCCACATTGCTTTTGATGCATTTTTCGGTTCGCCCACCTCTCCTTTTTTTCCTATTTGCCGCGGTTTTTTTTGCGGGGGTCTGGGCTTCGTCTTACGTTGCTGCGGATCAGGGGCGGAACGATCCATCCATCGTTGTCGTGGATGAGATAGCGGGAATGATGGTCCCTTTTGTGGCGGTTCCGGCCTCGTGGTGGCAGGCGTTTTTCGCTTTTCTTCTTTTCCGTTTTTTTGATGTGGCAAAGCCCTTTCCGATCCGCCGCGTGGAACGCCTTCACGGTGGCTGGGGGATTATGCTGGACGATGCGCTTGCGGGCCTCTACGCCCTGATTGTGTTTGCCGTACTGAAAAAGTGGGGCATTCTATGATTGCAGAGATTCTTTCCATCGGGGATGAGCTTCTTAATGGCACCACACCCAACACAAATGCCGTGTGGATGGCAGACCAGCTCTGGCGGCAGGGCATTCAGGTCCGCAGGATTGTGACGGTGGGGGACAACCGGGATGCCATCGTGGCCGCATTGCAGCAGGCTTCCGAGCGGTCCAATGTTGTTCTGGCTACCGGAGGCCTTGGCCCGACCCGTGATGATGTCACACGGGAAGCTGTGGCCCAATTTCTTGGCGTGCAGCTGGCGCACCGTGTGGATATTGAGGAGCGCTTGCGGGAGCGTTTTTTGCACCGGGGCGCCGATATGCCACGGTCCAACCTATCGCAGGCGTATGTGCCAGAGGGGGTGGAAGTGCTGGAGAACGTTCTGGGAACAGCGCCCGGATTTTATTTTTGCAAGCAAAATTGCCACTTTTTTGTGATGCCGGGAGTGCCCGCCGAAATGCGGGAAATGATGCAGCGGTACGTCCTTCCGTTTCTGGAAAGAACCTTTGCCGCCGATCTTCCCGCAATAGAATCCCTATTAGTTCGCACAACGGGCATTTTTGAGTCGCGCATTGCTGATCTGCTGGAGCCCGAGCGACAGCTTGATGAGTACGCCGTTGTCGCTTTTTTGCCCCATCCCTGGGGTGTGGATATTCGCCTGACGGCCGTTGCCAGTTCCCGCAAAGAAGCAACTGAGAGAGTCCGGAAAGCTCTTTCGATCC
>MTOL01000117.1 GCA_002011685.1 Deferribacteres bacterium JdFR-76 | reverse complement strand
TGCTGAATGTTTACGGTCCGCGGCCGGAACTGGCCTCTACGGTGCAGTCAGGCATTTCCGAGTTTACGGTGAATTTGCCGCCACCGGACCTGGATCCGCCGCAGCTCGTTTCGCCGGCCCATGGAGATACCCTTGACGCCGATGTGATCACGTTTACCTGGCAGCCGGTTGTCGGTGCCACGGCATATCATTTTTACCCGTTCAAGATTGAGGAGGAAATGGGCATTGAGACAGCGCGGCCGGTGTGGGAGAGCATTCTGGCCACCACCGAAACGCGGTACGACTATCCGGCCCGGGAACTGCTGGTGGATGGCGTGTACCGCTGGCGGGTTGCCGCGGTGGCGGAAAACGGGATGGAGGTACAGAGCGAAAGCCGTGATTTTTATTACCGCGCTCCCGCAGCTATCCTGAACATTTACACCTACGATTCCCGGAATACCGCTACCACAGCCGATGACGTGCCGCTGCCGCGCGTTCAGGTGACCTACACGCCCATTAGCGGTGTGTTCAACGCCCTGCCACTTTCCACGGATCTCCACGGTGCCCGGGAAAACTTCAAACTGGCGCCGGGGTCCTACCAGTTCAAGCTGCAGAAAGAAGGCTACGACGACCTTGTGGACACCCTGACGTTTGAGAACGGCAAAACCTACACCCTGCGGTTCCGGCTGCATCCCAGCAAAAGCTCCATCAGCGGCCGGGTGGTGGACAACCAGGGTGATCCGGTTCCCGATGCCGCCGTTACCCTGCAGCACGCCCTGCGCAGCGAAATTGCCAAAACCGTAACCACCGATGCCCAGGGGCAGTTTTCCGCTTCGGTTTTGCCGGGCCCCTATTCCGTGCAGGCCGAAAAAAACGGCTACCAGCCTTCCGCCGCACTTTCCGTAACCGTACAGAGCGGCGAAAACCTGGTGCTGTCGAAGGATCTGGTACTGATCAAAAATACCAATGTTATTGCCGGAACGGTGGTCAATCAGGCTTCTCAGCCTGTGTTTGGTGCGAGGGTGGTGCTTACAAAGGGGGAGGATCAGCTGGAAACATTCACAGATGCCAACGGCCAGTTCCGCTTTGTCGTGGCCAACGGAACCTGGACGCTGCATGTGGAGAAGGACGGATTCGTTTCGCCTGCGGACCGCAGGATCTCCGTTTATGGGGGACAAACCGTGACAATCAGCCCGTCTCCCGTGCTGAAGCCCAACGCGGCTATTCTATCTGGAACCGTGACGGACGGATTTCGGGTGCTGTCCGGGGCCACGGTTTCTGCTTATCCGGTTACCGGGCAGGCCTATGCAACTCAGACGGACGATTACGGACAGTTCACCCTGAATGTGCCGCCGGGAGCATATACGCTGGAGGCCGAACGCGCAGGCTACTCGCTGGCACGTTCCGTGCAGGTGAAGGTAGATGCGGGGGAAACGCACTCCGGACTGGAAATCCAGATGACGCCGCTGGCAAGCAAAATCCGCGGGAAGGTAACCACGGATGGTATCACGCCGGTGGCCGATGCCCTGGTGCGGGCGTCGGGTGTGGAAGTGCGGACGGGTGCCGGAGGCAGCTATGAGCTGGCGGTCCAGTATGGCACCCACGTGGTGGAGGCGGTCAAAGAGGGGTTTACCAGCAGTCCCCCAGAGACGGTTTCTGTGGAACCCGGACAGGTTGTGGAAGGGGTNGACTTCATCCTGGCACCCAACGCCAGTGTGTTNAAGGGACGGGTNGTTTCCGGTGGCGCAGGAGTGCGCCAGGCGCTGGTGGTAGCCAGAAATTCGCGGACGTTCAGCACCCTGACCGACGACAACGGCTACTATGTGCTGAATGTGGAAGCGGGCACCTGGAACCTGACCGCCAGCAAGGAGGGGTTTCTGCCGGCCACCCGCGATTCGGTGATGATCGGCGTCGGGCAGACAGTGACCGGCATCAATTTTTACCTGAAGCTTAATCTGGCCACGGTTTCGGGAACCGTCCGCGAAAAGAACAGCGGACAGCCACTGCGAAACGTCCAGGTCCAGCTGGAAGGAACAGACTTGATGACCACCACTGCCTCGGACGGCTCGTTCTACCTGCAGGTGGAGCCGGGCAGTTATGTGCTCCTCTTCGACAAGAGCGGCTACGCCTCGGTACAGCTGACAACGGGAGCGCTCCAGGCAAATCAGGAAAAGGCGTTTCAGGTGGAAATGGAACCGCTGCCCAGCCGCATTACAGGCAAGGTGGTGGACGAGGATGGCCTGCCTGTGGACGGAGCCTGGATTTACGCCATTGCGGGGACGGACACGTTCCGGACGCAGACGTCGGCTACCGGCGAGTTCAGCCTTGACGTTTCTACAGGGACTTACCGGATTGTGGTTACGAAAGATGGCTTTAAAACCGTGGCGGCGGTGGATGCGCTCCGCATTGCCGCTGGNGAAGAGAAATCCATTGCCACGGTGCAGCTCAGCCGCCTGCGGGGGGATATTTCGGGAACGGTAACTNACGCGGCTATTGGCCAGGCCGTGCCGCTTGTAAAAATTGTGGCCCGCTCCAGCACGTACGGTGCCTACCAGACC
>MTOL01000461.1 GCA_002011685.1 Deferribacteres bacterium JdFR-76 | reverse complement strand
GCTTTTTCCCGTTTTTGGCGGATTCGTCCGTGTCAGGTAGGCGATTTTCCCGTTGGCAGTGACATACAGGCTGCTTTTGTCGTCTGCCCGGCGCCCGTACCTTTTGATTTTCGGGCGCTTACTGGCGTCTTGCCGGTCCACTTCAAAGCGTGAGACAAGTGCTTGCAGGTGTTCTGCCAGCTGGTGCAGCTCACCCGTAGCGTTGGCCAGTTGGTCCAGATTGGACGTGCTCTGCTGAATGATGAGCGTGACCTGTTCAAGATTCTCCTGAATCTTGTCCGCTGCAACCTGCTGTTCGCTGGCCATTCCGGTGAACTCCTGAATAAACCTGGCAACCTGTTCGGCCAGCTGATGGATGGTCTCCAGTGCCTGGAGCGCTTCTTTAATTTTCTGCTGGCCGTTTTGTACGAGTTCGATGTTTTCTTCTACGGATTCCGCAACTTCGTAGGCTTCCTGCTGGATTTCGGTGACGGCGCTGGCAATCTGCCGCGTTGCGGAAGTGGTGCGGTTGGCCAGCTTTTTCACTTCGTCGGCTACCACGGCAAATCCGCGGCCGTGTTCGCCCGCCCGTGCCGCTTCGATGGCTGCATTCAGGGCCAAAAGGTTGGTTTGGTCAGCAATGTCCTCAATCATCGAGGCGATATCGTGGACGACCTGAATGCTCTCGCCCAGTTTTTTCATGCGCTGGGAAAGATGCAGAGTTTTGTCGGAAATGGTGTCGAACTCTGATAACGAGGCGCGGATAATGTCCAGGCTCTGGGTAGTGGTTTCGGCGCTCCGTTTGGGAATTTCACCTGCTTCCCGAGCCTGAGCAGATACCTGGGAGACCGATTGGGCGATTTCCTGAATGGTGGCCGCCACCCTTTCCACCTGTTCCTTTTGATCCAGAGCACCGCGGGAAAGTTCTTCGGTTCCCGCGCTGATTTCTGCACTGGCGCTGGCCAGGTTGGTCGCCACATCGCTCACTTCCACCAGCATCCGGTTCAGATTCTGCCGCATGTTGTTGATCCACCGTGCCAGTTCGCCCAGTTCGGAATCGTTATCCAGCTCCAGCCGGGTGGTTAAATTGCCATCTGTGATCTGGCTGATGGCCTTGAGGATCGGGCGCATTTTTTCTTGGAGATAGCGCCGCTGGTTATCCAGCTGGGGCCGGAGATCCCGCAAAATACAGATGGCGCCCTTTACGTTATGGCTGGAATCAAACACCGGAGAAATGCTTAGTGAAACAGGAATGGGCTGTTTCTGTCGGTCATAAACGGTAATCTGGTGCTCCGAGATCGGTTTTTGTTGCTGAATGGATTCGCGTACCAGTGATTTTTCGCCCGTGTCTTCTTCGGAGAGGGAGAGGAAAGCTCCGTAGCATTTCATCTTACCCACGGCTTCTTCACGCGTGTAGCCGGAAAGCTTTTCACAGGCCTCGTTCAGGTAAGTAATGGTTAAAGTTTCATCGACGATGAACAGGGGATCGTAAATTGCTTCAATCAGGCTGCGGGAATATTCGATCTGGTCGCTGAATTCATCGCTCAGTTGCTTTAAGGAAGCAACAAGAGAACGAAATTCGCGGGGAATACCTTCCAGATTCAACTGGAACTTGTTTCCGGTGCCAATTTTGAGGATGGTGTCGGCGATGCTACGGAAAGACTGCTCCAGGCAGTATCCTGACGCCAGATGGAAGAGAACCGTGAGAACAACCAGCAGTGCCAGGGCGAGGGCAATGGGCGTCCCCGATCTGTACATGGCTTGCCAGCGTGCCTTATCAATTTCCATCACAACGGTGTGATCTGTCCCGGGCAAGCGGAACCGATGTTTGACCAAATGGCCTGAAGGTTTCCACCCGGCTTTCCAAACAGGGATGGGGTTTTCAGAAGTGTCATGGGGAAAAATGTCGATGGCATACACGGCGTTTTTTTCTCTGCCATTCAAGGAAACCAGGACAATTCCGGACCGTGGCAGAGAATCCACTTCTGTCAGCGCATCTTCCAGCTTGTGCTGGACCGTTTCCACAAAGTCGCCATAAAAAAGATCCATGTGTCTTTTGCGATCGTGGGAATAGAGACCGTAAAAAATAATGTAGAAAATCAGTCCGGAGAGGAAAAAGCTGGCTGTGAGCAGCCAGCGCGTGCGAGTACCTTTCATGATGGTTCCTCTTTGTTCATTTCCTGTAAATGCACGGGGAATGTTCTATTTTTTTTGTTAATATCGGCAGTTTGCCTGTATTTCTGAAACGGTAGAGAAAAAGATATACCGGTTCGAAGCAAAATAGGGGCCTTCACCGCCTTGGGTACGGCAGCATTTTCGATTGCGGGAACGGGTTTCCGGAAGGACGCCAAAGTTTTGCTCGGCTTTTCGGCAGAACAGTCTGCGCCAGCTTTCGGGGAGTTTAAATTCCGATTGCATTTGAGGGGGCAAAACGGTATATTTGGATGTCACAAATTCACAAAAAACAAATGGGAAGGCCAAAAACGGGAGCCCAAATAGAATGACGCAGCTTGCTGTGTACAAATGGATTATCTGGGTTGCCTACCTAATTACATTTATTGC
>MTOL01000214.1 GCA_002011685.1 Deferribacteres bacterium JdFR-76 | reverse complement strand
ATTATGACATCTACAAAAGCCTGGAAATGAACAAAGGTTACGAAAAAATCAACCCGGAGCCCATACGGGTTGATCAGCCGCGCTACGAGGACACGGATGTCTATTACGGTCCCCTGTACTACTACAAGGTGAAGGCGATCGACCGGTCCGGAAACGAGAGCGAGTTTTCCAATGCCATATCCGGCCGGCCCAATGACACTTCGGCGCCGTCGCGCCCGGACAGTCTCACAGCCCATGCGGAACAGCGCTACGTGACGCTGAGCTGGGTCGCTCCTCCGGACAGGGATCTCCTGGGCTATTATGTGTACCGGCGCCGGGATGGAGAGAATTTTCTGCGCATCGCTGCCGAACCGTTGCCACCGGACAGCCTTACGTTCCGGGACACCGGTTACAGCCTAAAAGGGCTGTGGCCCGGAAAGCGCTACGAATACGCCGTATCGGCCCTGGATAACATGTACAACGAAAGCCCGCTGGCCACCGTTCAGGTCGACATACCGGACGACGAGCCGCCAACGCCACCCCTGAGCAGCCACGCCCGTTCCACGCCGGAAGGCCAGGTACGCATCACCTGGCAGCAGAGCATGGCACTGGACGTGAAGGGCTACCGCGTGTACCGCAGCACGGAACAGGAGCCCCCGCTATTGCTGCTGGAAACCGGCGACAGCACCTTTGCCGCGGTGGACAGCACGGCGGAACAGGGCCGTACTTATTATTACCAGGTGGCCGCCCTGGACGAAGCCGGAAACGAAAGCGAAAAAACGGAAAAGACGGCGGTCGTCCCACGCGATCTGACGGCCCCTCCCGCTCCGCAGGGCGTGAGGGTCGCCACGGACAGCTCCGGCCTGTGGATCCACTGGGAGGCGGTGCAAGCCAGCGATCTGCAAGGGTACAACATCTACCGTTTAGACCTGCCCACCACGGCGGCACAAAAACTGAACACCGCTCCGGTGCAGGAAACGCGGTTCTTCGATCCGGAAGGAAAACCGGGCCAGTACTACCGGGTATCTTCGCTGGATACCTCGGGCAATGAAAACGCGGAAGGAACTCCCGTACCGGCAGGTCGCCCGCGGGCTTCTTCCCCAGAGAAGAAATAACCCGGACGGGCAAATCCACCGTGGCAAACAAGGAGAAGAAAGTGCCCTCTTTTTTGACCCGAACAGCCCATCCCTTTGCCCTGATACTTTTGGTTCTGGGCTGCAGCGCCATCCCNGATCNGAAGAGCACAGACTCCGATGCAGCTTGCCAAAGAAGCTGTGGAGCTCCACGAACAGGGCAAAACCGGAGAAGCCATTCTCCGCCTGGAGCAGGCCCTTCAGCTGGACCCGGCATTTGTGCCCGGCTACATAACCCTGGCCCAGCTGTATCTGGAAACAGGCCAGCCCCCAAAAGCCGAACGGGCGGCACGGAAGGCGCTGGCGGTCCGCATGAACAATCCCGACATCCACACCCTGCTGGGACTCGCCCTGTTCAGGCAGGAACGGTATGCGGAAGCGCTGCAACAGTTCGAGCGGGTGCTGGAGCTTCGGCCGGACCACCCCCGGGCCAGATCGTGGATTACCCTCACACACCTGAACCTGGGCATTGAAGCTTTCCAGAACGGGCAAAAGGAAAAAGCCGTGCGGGAATTTTCCGCCGCCGTCCATGCTGACCCCAACAACCCACAGGCCCGGCGCAACCTGGCCGTTGCCCTGTACGAAACGGGAAATCCCCGAAAAGCAGAAGTGCAGCTCCTCGAGGCGCTGAAACTGGCGCCGCACGACAAGGAGATCCTGAGCATGCTGCTGAGCCTTTACAAACAGCAGAGGAAGTTTGAAAGGGCCCTGCAGATTGCTGAAAAGCTTTACCAGCTGGAACCGGACAACCTGGATGCCGCACTGGAACTGGCGTTCCTTTACCGCTTCAACAACCGCAGCGACCGCGCGATCGCCCTTTACCGCAAACTCCTCGCCCGCTACCCGAGAGAAAAGCGGATCTACGACGATTTTGCCAATCTCTACGTGGTCCGCGGCAAGTACAAGCAGGCCATTGGGCTGTACCGGGAACTTCTCGAAAAAACATCCGAAAACCGGGAAATCTACCGGGAAATCGGGAAAATCTACGAAATGGCGGAAAAATACGGCGAGGCCCGGCAAAACTATCGGAACGCGCTTCAGGGTGGGTCCTGCGACGGGGACATCTACCAGAGCATAGCCGAAACTTACCTCACCCAGAACCGGCCGGACCGGGCTGCACAGGTGTACCGCGAGGCACTGGAGGCTTTTCCGGATGACTGGCAGCTCCAGTGGAACCTGGGCCGGGTTTATGAACAGTACGATCCCCGCGCAGCAGCGGACCTGTACCGGACCATGCTGAAAAAATGGCCCGAAAACGGGGAGCTTCATGTCCGGCTGGGTGAGATGGACCGGCGCTTGGGCAACCGGGATCAGGCCGTGGCCCATTTCCAGCAGGCGGTGAAGACGCGCACCCGGAATCCCCTTCCCTACCACAGGCTTGCCGCAATGATGGCAGAATCCGGCGACACCCTGACCGCCGTTCGGCACGAGAA
>MTOL01000215.1 GCA_002011685.1 Deferribacteres bacterium JdFR-76 | reverse complement strand
GGCAGGCGAAATGACCCCCATACCTGTAATTGCAATTCCAGCGTTTCCCATGGGTGTGAACCTCCCACATCACAGCAAATGTACAGCTTCCCTCAGAAACGGGTGTTTCTGAATCCGCTGGTTCCAAACCATGCGGTTTCTCCGCCGGGAGCATAATCTCGCACAACCGTTTCCTGCTCCCGCTAAAGGTTTGCTTGCAGCATCCGGCCTTTGTTGCGCTGCAAATTAACGGCGCCGAATGCTCCGAACATCTTCCGGACAACCTCCACGCAGCATCACCGGTCTCAGCCGCGGGGCGGCTCCTTCCCTGGAAGCGCCCATGCCTCGGGAATTCCTATGGTGTTGCTCCTGGGTCATGGACGGCTGCCAACATTTCCTCCTGCACATTCATCACTTCTCTCAAAAACAGCCGCCGCGCATATCTGGAAAAAGCCCCCGGTTCTACCAGCAAGCGGCCCAGGAGCTCCAGGTTTGCCGGCCCGGAAGCCTGGACGTGTATATGGTAGTAGCCGGTGGCCAGCAGCAGAACTGAACGCTCGCTTGCCCCATCCAGTGGCGGCGCCTGGAAAATCAGTTCGGCGCGGTCTTCATTGCTGGCCATGACGTAGTACTCGCCGTCCTCGTGAAGCAAACGGGACAGCAGATCCCGGCCATCCTGACCCGTTGCCCGGATCGGCGAGATCTCCCATACCTGCGCCGCACGTTCGCATACATAGCTGACACCGACGGCGTCGATCTTCCATAATCCTGGCGTGGCGTAGAGCCGTACCCTGAGCCGGTTGCCTGGAATACCAGTCAGGTCAAGAGAAAAGGCCTGGTCTTTGGGCAGGCCTGGCCCCACTTCCCAGATGTAGCCGGCCGGGCGCCAGCGGCGGCCGTCGAATACCTGCACGTTGAGCATGCCCTCACGGATAAAGGCCCGGCGGAACGCCTCGCGCGCCTCGGGAGTTGTGTTCATAAATTCGTACCAGTCGTTCAGTTCATTCCCGTTCAGAGAAAGGATCATCCCCTGGAGATAGGATGCCCAGAGAGTATTCTGGAGGGTCAGCACCAGGATTCCCCGGGTGGCATGGGCCGGTCTGGGAAATTCCAGCACCACACCGCTGCGGTCTGGCAAATCCGGTGCGGCATCCCGGGAGAGAGGCGAATCACACCAGAAGCGCCCGTCCTTTTCCGCCACAAGCTGGGCAATATCTTCTCCGCCGAATGTCCGCGCTTTCTGAGGAGGCAAGGGATGCCGGACGACGTAAACCTCCCCATCAGGGTCCGGAACCACACGGGTTCCGCCGGGATGGTCCACCACCTGCAGGGCAACGCGGTCGATGTACTGGGTTTCCGGCAGTTCGTTGGTGATGCGGATCCGATACAGACCGCCGTCCTCCCGCAGGTGTTCCAGATTGTCCACGTCGGTCCTCTGAGCCGCCCGGTAGAGAGCACCGCCAAAAGGTTCTGAATCAAGTGTGAATTTCTGCCCGTCCCAGCTATAGAAGTATGGACAGGAGAAGGATTCATCGGCCGTCTGTTTGGGCCTCTGCCTGGGTTTCTCTTTGTTTGCATTGATTGAAACCACCAGCAAAATTGCAGCATCCACCAGGGCTCCGACGAATAGTCCCGTCAATGCCGCATTTTTTCTGGTTTTGATCTCCACCCGGTCAATACTGGAAAAGCGATACGTTTGGGGTAGCTGGCCTTGACTATGAACCCGAATCTGCGAACGGAGAGGAACAGCAAACGTGGCAATGGCGTATTCTGCGGCGGCAAGGTCCACCTCCTTCCCATTGGCCCGCCGCCAACGGGCCACCCGGTGCAATGAAAGAGGCTTAACGGTCGTCTGTCCAGGAGGCTGAATCAACAACCGCCCCCCGATATCAAAACCCGCGTGCTGACCACTTAGTGGTTTTTCCATATCCTTCAAGTAAATGGTAACCTCCTCTCCCAGTTCGGGCAGCGATTTCAAACTGGAATCTCCTGAGAGCGCTGCTTTGTAGGCCGAGCGGTAGACCTCCTCTGGAACCGGTTGAAGGCCGACATAAACTCCTTCCACCACATCTGACGATTTGAGTCGGAGCCGTATCAAATCGCCCCGTTTCAGAGTAAGCAAAGAATTTCCGCCAATTGCGTGATAATCCGGCTTTTTAGAGTCCTGGAGGGCACCGATGGACATAAAAACCAGACTGCAGCCCAGCAACGTGACTGCTGTGGCCAGCAGAACGGCGATCCGGATGATCCACCTAAACGTTTTCATCATGACCTCCTTCCACCTTGTTTGCTTTTTTTCGGAAAAAGCTTCGTTCTTCTCGGTTTCTTTCTGCTTTTTTCGTTGGGATTCCCATTAGATCCAACCCAAAGCA
This sequence comes from Deferribacteres bacterium JdFR-76, assembly GCA_002011685.1. Taxonomy (GTDB): domain Bacteria; phylum Zhuqueibacterota; class JdFR-76; order JdFR-76; family JdFR-76; genus JdFR-76. Next base: position 194 of record MTOL01000215.1, on the reverse strand, counting down.
CTGAACTCCGGAAAACCTCCTTGCCAGAGCCACCAGATCGCCATGAGAAGGGACGCACCGGTGTATCCGGCCAAAAAGAAAGTGACCCCCGGGTTTTGCTGGAAGGTCTTCCTTCCGGAGACCCGCATGGCGGCGAGCATCCCCGTAAGCATGATCGCCGCCGGGAGCTGGAAGATCACGGTTTGTCCTTCCAC
>MTOL01000378.1 GCA_002011685.1 Deferribacteres bacterium JdFR-76 | reverse complement strand
TGTTTGACCCGGAGGAGGCCCTGCGGGAAGGAGCTCCTCAGGCCCATGAAGCGTATCGCCGGAATGTGAATACAGAAATTCATCAGGATTTTGGAGAGATTGACAAAGTTTTTGAAGAAGCCGATTATGTCCGCGAAGATGAGTTTTCCGGGCAGCGGACCCATCAGGCCTATCTGGAACCGCCGGCTTCTCTGGCCGTGGTGGAAGGGGATCTGATCAACCTCTGGACCGCAACGCAAACACCGCACTATGTTCAGTATCAGGTGTCGCGGGTTCTTGGCATCCCGATGAGCCAGCTGCGGGTGATCAAACCCGCAATGGGGGGCGGGTTTGGCGGCAAGGCGGAGGCAACCAAACTGGATTTCCTGACGGTACTGGCTGCCCGGCGGCTAAACCGGCCGGTTCTGATGGTGATGGACCGGAAGCAGGTATTTTTTCACGGTCGGGGCCGCCATGCGCAAAAGATCCGCCTGAAAACGGCATTCACCAAAGAGGGACGCATTCTGGGGACACATGTGCAAACGCGGCTGGATGGCGGGGCGTACACCGGTTATGGCATAATCACAGCCTACTATTCTGGATGTTTGCTTACTACACCCTACCGCATGCCGCATTTCCGTTTCGATTCCTTCCGGGTATGCACCAATTTGCCCGCCTGTGGAGCCCAGCGCGGAAACGGAACACCGCAGCCGCGCTTTGCTTTTGAGTCCCATCTGGATCTGGCAGCAAAAGATCTGGGCCTGCGTCCGGATGAAATCCGAAGGAGAAATTTAATTGAAGCGGGNCACCGGACAGTTAACGATTTGCAGATTACCAGCTGCGGTATGCATGAATGCCTGGAAAGGGTTGTGGAGATCTCACGGTTCCGTGAAAAGTACGGGAAGCTCCCGTTTGGGGAAGGGATCGGACTGGGCCTGGGGTGTTTTATCTCGGGAGCAGCCTATCCCATCGTGCGCGGTGATACGCCGCATTCCAGCTGTGTAATCCGCATCTCCGAGGATGGCCAGCGGGCTTTTCTTTACACCGGAGCTCCGGATATCGGTCAGGGGTCCGATACGGTACTGTGCCAGATTGTGGCAGAGGCCTTGGGTCTCGCTTATGAGCAGGTTTCCATCATTTCTGCGGATACGGCACTAACTCCAGCGGATCTGGGTGCCTATGCATCGCGGATTACCTTTATGGCAGGCAACGCGGCTCTGGCAGCGGCGGAGGACATCAAAAGCAAGCTGGCGGAGTTTTGCCGTCGGCATTATGGCATTGTAGCCGGTAAACTTCAGTTCCGGAAGGGCACCCTTTCTGACGGGAAGCATCAGTTTGAATTTTCGCAGCTGGCACGTGAGTTTTTTCAGCGGGAAGGCCCGCTTGTGGGCAAAGGAATGTATAATCCTCCCAAGCTTGGGGGAACGTTTAAGGGAGCCGCAGTGGGGCCATCTCCCGCGTACAGCTTTTGTGCTGCGGCCGTGGAGGTTTGGGTGGATGCGGAGACGGGCCGGGTGCGGGTAAAGGATGTGTACGTGGCTCACGATTCGGGGACGGTTATCAACCCGGCAACGTTTCAGGGCCAGGTGGAGGGAGCCATCGTGATGGGGTTGGGCGAAGCCCTCTATGAGGAAATTCACCACCAGCAGGGCAACCTTTTAAATCCAAATTTTCACGATTATGTGCTGCCCACGGTGGCAGATATTCCCAGGATCCGCACCGTAACGGTGCCGGTGAAAGATCCGAGTGGACCGTTTGGCGCCAAGGAAGTTGGAGAGGGGACGATTCTGCCCATTATGGGGGCCATTGCCAATGCGGTGGAGGATGCAGTGGGAGTGCGGATTAAATCACTTCCGATTACGGCAGAGAAGGTTCTAACGGCACTGAAGGAGAAGCATGGAACTTGAGGCGATCGTCACACGGCTCAGAGATCTATCGGATGATGTGTCTCTGGAAACGGTCCGCCGGTGGAAGGAACAGCATCCCGGAGCGCCATTGGTGGGGTATCTGCCAGCTTACGCGCCGCGGGAACTGATTTATGCTGCCGGTGGGCTGGCTGTGGGNCTTTGGGGAGGCGGTATTGGGGTAGAGATTATTCACGGCGATGCGTTTTATCAGTCTTATATCTGCCATCTGCCGCGCAGTGTCATTGAGCTGGCCAAACGGGGCGCCTATTCGGTGCTGGATGGCATCATTTTCCCTTCCATTTGTGATGTGGTGCGAAATCTCTCCGGGATGTGGCAGATTCTCTTCCCGCAGCAGTGGGTTCAGTATCTGGATTTGCCGCAAAATTTTGACCGTGAAATTGGCGGCCGATTTTACCGCACACAGCTTGAAAATCTGGCGCATCATATCTGCGGGTTACCGCCCAATGCCGCATACAGAAAAAACGTGCAGAAAGCAATTCGGGAATGCAACGAACAGCGGCGGGTTCTCCGGCAACTTATGGAAAGGCGGGCCGGACGGCCGCATCTCTACCCGGTGGATGAATATTATTTCTGCTTCCGGAGCGCACTGGTTCTCCCTCCGGGAGTGCATACGCAACTGGTTGATGATTACATGAAAGC
>MTOL01000390.1 GCA_002011685.1 Deferribacteres bacterium JdFR-76 | reverse complement strand
CGATCTTCACATTGTCATCCACCTTCAGGATGAAGGTTCCCTCTTTTTCCTTTACCCCGGCAATGGTGCCGTAAATGCCTCCCACGGTAACCACCTTATCGCCTTTTTTAAGGCTGGCGATCATCCGCTGCAATTCCTTCTGCTTTTTCGATTGCGGCCGGATCATCAAAAAATAGATGATCAGGAAAATCAAAATGAAAGGCAAAAATGTCCAGAAAACGCTCCCCCCCTGTTGCCGGTTGGCCGCTTGCAAAATAACCGGAAGATGACTCATTAAATTGGCCAGCACTTCTCCCTCCTGATTTTTGTTCGTCCAGACGTAAGACCTTTTTCCCTACATGTGTTACTTGCCCGTACAACCTTTGCCCTCAGGGCACAATCTTTCTTGTACGGTTAGGGGCAAATCATCCTTCATTTTTACAAAATGTTAAAATTTTGCACGGCTTTCCAGCTTTTCGGAACGCACGGGCACATTTTCTCTCAGCCAGATGTTTTTTGCGGCGGATTACCCCTGACCTCTGCCTTCCACCGTCTGGTTGTCGGGCCGGTAACGGTCGTAAAACTGACGGTAGAACTCGGCAAAGCGGTCCTCCAGAATTGCCTGCCGCACGGTGCGCATCAGATCAAGGTAAAAATACACATTATGCAGGCTGGCCAGATAGAGTCCCAGGATTTCATCGGTTTGAAACAGATGGCGGATGTAAGCGCGAGTAAAATTGCGGCAGGCATAACATCCGCAGCGTTCATCGATCGGTCGAAAATCCTCCCGGAACGCAGCATTTTTGATCACCAGTTTTCCCTCCCAGGTAAAAACGGTACCGTTGCGGCCATTGCGTGTTGGAATCACACAATCGAACATATCCACACCGCGGGCCACGGCTTCCACCAGATCCTCCGGTTTGCCAACCCCCATCAGATAGCGCGGTGTATCTGCCGGGAGGATTTCCGTACACAATTCGGTCATTTCCAGCATCATGGTTTTGGGTTCACCAACAGCCAGTCCCCCTATGGCATAACCATCAAATCCCAGTTCAATCAGCGATTCCGCACTCTGACGCCGGAGGTCCGGATATGTGCTTCCCTGAACAATGCCAAAAAGGAATTGGCGATGCGAATGAACGGCCGGTGTCGATTCGAAATGGGCCTTACAGCGCTTTGCCCAGTTCAATGTCAATGCAAGGGATTTCTCGGCGTATTCCCGGGAACACGGATACGGTGCACACTCATCCAGAACCATGATGAGGTCCGCACCCANGTTTTTTTCGATGTCTATAACTTTTTCGGGTGTGAAAAAATGGTAGGAACCATCAATATGAGACTGAAAGCGGACGCCATCTTCTTTGAGGCTCCGCAGCTCAGCCAGGCTGAAAACCTGATAGCCGCCGCTGTCTGTCAAAATTGGCCGGGGCCATGACATAAAACGGTGCAGTCCCCCTGCCTGCCGGATCAGTGCGTCGCCCGGACGCAAATAAAGATGATAAGTATTGCCGAGAATAACCTGGGCCCCTGCTTCCAGTAGATCCCGCGGTGGCAACGTTTTCACCGTAGCCTGGGTCCCNACCGGCATGAAGACTGGCGTTTCGATCTCACCGTGATCTGTTCGGATTCGGCCCGCCCTCGCCTTTCCCGATGCCGCATCCACATGCTCCAGCCGGAAAAACTCCTCCTGCATTGTCTGCTCTCCGTCACCGTAATACTTCAAGCGCCTCCGAGATGTGCTTGATTTCCACCACAGAAAGGCGCAGGTTCAGTTCCTGATCCATCTTCTGCCTGGGTACGTAGGCCACGGCAAACCCCAGCTGCTCAGCTTCTTTAAGCCGTTTTTCCAGCTGGGATACCGCCCGGATTTCTCCTCCAAGTCCTACCTCCCCCAAAAAGAGGGCTTCCGCCTCCAGTATGGTGTTTCGATGGGCAGACGCAATTGCCATCAAAATGGCCAGGTCAGCAGCGGGATCGTCAATTCGCAGCCCGCCCGCAATTTTGACAAACACATCCGCGGTTGCCACCTGAATACCGCCGCGTTTTTCAAGAATCGCCAGCAGAAGTGCCAGGCGCTTATGATCTATGCCGGCCGCGGTGCGCTGCGGCATCCCAAAGCTTGCTGACGTGGTCAGGGCCTGCACCTCCAGCAAAATGGGCCGCGTCCCCTCCAGGGTGCAGGTCACAGCTGCTCCGGCAATCCGCTGGCGGTAATCAGAAAGAAAAAGCTGCGACGGATTTTTTACTTCTACCATCCCGCTACCGCGTAGCTCAAAAATTCCCACCTCATTGGTCGAACCAAACCGGTTTTTGATGGCCCGCAGAATTCGGTACTGGTACTGACGGTCACCTTCCAGAAACAGAAGTGCATCCACCATATGCTCAAGCACGCGCGGCCCAGCAATTGCCCCTTCCTTCGTAACATGCCCGATCAGAAAAATGGCCACGTTCTGGGACTTAGCCAGCTCCAGAAACCGGGCTGCACATTCCCGGACCTGAGTCACGCTGCCTGGTGCGCTTTCGTAATCCGGGTGGTACATGGTCTGGATGGAATCCACAGCGACAACGGC
>MTOL01000044.1 GCA_002011685.1 Deferribacteres bacterium JdFR-76 | reverse complement strand
TGGTGGATCCGTGGGATCATGTGGTCGTGACCGTCTCAAGAATTTCAGCAGGTTATACCACCAATGTTATCCCCGATGAAGCGCAGCTGGCGGGTACGGTACGGACATTCAGTAAGGAGCTCGCCCGCCGCGTGGAACAAATGATGCGAAAAATCCTGCACGGCGTAACCATGGCCTACGATGCTGAGTTTGATCTGGAATATGACTTTGGTTACCCTCCACTGGTGAACCACCCGGATATGACCCGTTTCCTTGCGGCGTGTGGGAAGGACTTTCTGGGGGAAAACAGGTGCATAGAAATGGATCGGCCCAGCTTTGGCGGCGAAGACTTTGCCTATTTTCTGGAGAGGGTACCCGGTTCGTTCTTCCGGCTGGGCACCGGAAATCCCGAAAAAGGAATAACAGCTTACTGGCACAGCTCCGATTACACGGTGGATGAGGATGCCCTCCCTGTTGGAGCAGGGTTCCTTGCGTTTCTGGCCTATCGATTTCTGGTGGAACATGCTTCGTAGCTGGCTTTTCGCTGGATGGCTGCTTTTGTTGCTTTGGCCTTTGCCGGGGCAAGGGCAGCGCATTGCCGGCACCAACCCGGCATATGAAGAAGGAGATTGGGTGAGTTACACCCAGTGCCGTTACGTTCATTCCATTCAGGTTGCTCCTGAACTAATTTATATTGCCACGGAGGGTGGCATTCTGCGGTACGATCCNTTTGCAAAACGCTGGCTGTTTCCTTTTACCGTTAGCAATGGCCTTCCCGACAATTTTGTGTTTGTGGCAGCCATGGACGTTGCCACGGGGCTGCTCTGGTGTTCCACGCGGCAGGCAATTTCCATGTATGAGCTGGACGCCCACCTGTGGCGGAATTTTTATCTGGATGAGGTCGGATTACGGGGAGGGGATCCGGTTGTGTCTATCGGGTTTAGCCCGGGGAAGGTCTGGTTTGAAACGGAGTCTGGGACGATTTACTTTTCACCGGCCCAGCAGCTGGTTCTTCAGCAGGCGGGTGAAGATTCTCGATCGGATGACGAAAACATTATCTGGTACGGGCGACGCGGTTTTGAACCCTTCCCGCTGGACTATTATTTTCTGCCCAATTCTCTGCTGTTTATTGACGATGCAGCTCGCTATTACATTCAGGACGCTGAGGCCCGTACCTTCCGGCTAACCTATTACCAGATGGATCCCTGGCAGATGCTCTGGGCCGGGACGGATGGTATGGGAATGCTGGCAGGAGATGCTCGGATTCAGTATATGGTCCCGCTGCCGTTTGGGCTTCTCAATCCCGATGTACGGGCTATCTGCCGGAGAGGGCAGGAATTCTGGCTGGGGGGCGTTCAAAAAGCGGCCGGCCGGGTGGGGGTAACGCTTTGGGACAGGAAACGGCAAAAATGGCAGTATTTTGAGCCACAACTCCTTTCGCAGTTTTACAGTGCCGATGTGTATGACATTGCCAGTTACAACCGTCACATCTGGTTCGCCACCGCGTATGGACTGTCCCGTTATTCACCGGATAAAGACCGGTGGAAAACATTTACCGTTTTTAGCGGCCTGGATGACAACCAAGTTTTCAGTCTGTGCCCTCAAGATTCGGTTCTCTGGGTTGGCACAAAAAGCGGTTTGAACCGCGTCATTCAAGTCAGCGGCAAAAAGGATTCCGTACGGATCGAGTCGGTATCTCGCCGCCAGGATAAAGTGGCTGTGTACGATCTGAAAGTGCAGAAAAACGTTCTCTGGGCAGCCACGAACTACGGTTTGTATATCTATGACCTTGCCAATGACAAAGCAGGATATTACCGTGGTGCGGATGGACCGGGCCCCGAGACCCTTTTGGCTCTGGACCTGGCTGGCGACAGTCTCTGGGTTGCGACCCTGGACCGAGTAGAGGTGTATAATTTGGAGGAACAGCGGTGGATGGGGGGACCGGGCCGCCGTTTTTTTGCTGCAGAAACGCCCCTGGATCTGGTTGCGACGCCTTCTGTGGTTTGGGTGGGAACGACCGGAGGCCTTTACCGCTTTGACGTTCACCGGGGATACTGGCGGAAATACACCGTTACCGACGGGCTGCTTCATCCGCGGGTCCAGAAGCTGTTGTTGGAGGGTGATTTTTTGTGGATCGGATCGCCCGCCGGACTGACCCGGTTTTACTGGAACAGTCCGCTTCGGGTGGACTGATGGACCTTCTGCTTGAAAGAATGAGCAGCGGGGGTTAAATTTTACGCCAGAAATGCACGAAGATAGAGTGCGGTGAGTCTGACCCCGCGTGCATTGCTGAGATCTTGAAGGGAGGAGCACATGGACAACCGAATTTTGGACCAGCTGAGCATTGAAAGCGATAGCAAAATTGTGTTTTTGATTATGGATGGTTTGGGGGGGCTGGCTGCGGATGGGAAAGATGGCACGGAGCTGCAGGTGGCCCGCACACCCAATCTGGATGCCCTTGCAAAGGAATCAGCCTGCGGGCTGCTAGACCCGATTTTACCCGGTGTTACGCCAGGAAGCGGGCCCGCCCATTTTGCGCTGTTCGGCTACGACCCTGTGGAATTCAACATTG
>MTOL01000249.1 GCA_002011685.1 Deferribacteres bacterium JdFR-76 | reverse complement strand
GCAAGACCGCTCGTCGGATAAACACACACCCCGGCGAACACCGGTACCAGGATAAGAATTCTCCTCCGGAAAACGCTTCCCGGCGCCACCCTGCAGATTCCCCGGTTGCGGCAAATCACCCGCGGTATATCGGACCGGCTGACTGCAAATAATGGCGACAGAAGCAAAAAGCGCTATCCGCTATGGCTTCTCGATGATCACGAGATCGGCATCGTTCACCTGAAATCCCAGCAGGATAGACATTAACAAATGATCTGCCGGGACCGAGTAAACTCCGTCTTCATTGGGAATCGGAACTTCGTACCAGGGATCTGCGATCTGAAAGGCGTCCTTCTCCGCATCATATCCAAAAATCACAACAAAATGAGTGGCATGCTCAGGCCTGAATTCGCTCCAGTTCACCGTTCCCTGGTAGAGGTATTCCATGTCCAGTGCGGCAATAACTGGAATCCCCTTTTGCAGATAGGAAACAATCAGCCTGCGCGACAGGGTCTGGAATTCCACACGCCCGCCCTGTTCCAGCCAGCGGATGTAACCGGCCGCGGACACACTGTCCTTATAATTGGCAATTCCGGGAAGATATTCTTTCAACTTGGCCAGAAGCTCCTCCCGGGAGAGGCGTGTCCAGGAGGGATGGATCACCCGGAAGTTGAACGAGATGGTCTTGGCCTGAAAACCCATCGCTTTGGCAGCGAGACAGATGTGCGGATCCAATACGCCGATACCCGGAAATAGGGTGAAATGCTTCATCATTTCCTCATGCGAAACGGACTTTCCGTAATAATTCAGAACCATCCTCAAACTGGTTGGTCCGCAGGTGATGTTGTCTGGCTGAGCGAAACGCTCTACATTCAGCGAGACGGACGGAAGCCGCGCCTCACGGCCCGAACAGGAAAACAGCCCCAGAATGGCAATTAGAATCACCAGGCGACGCATCGCAGCACCCTCCCGTTTTTTCGGCAAGATAACCATTTTATGAACCAACTACAAGACTCTGCACCCCCTCCGTCAGATCTAACGATTTTTTGCGCCTCCGGCAGAGAATCCCGGATTTCCCAGAAGTGCTTGCTTTTTTACAGGACGGCATTTAGATTTTACTGTCACGATAAACGAGAGCGAAAGGACTGCGGATGAAACTCACAGTGCTATATCCTGCGTACTTTCCGAACCTGCTCTGGTGGCACAAATTTACCGAATCAGATGTCCCCGTTCTCCTGGACGACTACCCGTACTCATCCTCTTTGCACATAAACCGGACCGACATCAAATCCGTTAACGGCAAATTGACGCTCACCGTTCCTCTCTCTCAGCCGGAAAAAGGAAAAACCGAAATCCGTTCCGTACCAATCGACGCCAGCAAAAACTGGCGGCGCACCCATCTTGCCAGTCTGGAAACCAATTACCGTAACGCACCATATTTTGAACACTACTTTCCCCATCTGAAAAGTTTTTATGAACGGGAGTGGTCTTCGTTTTTTGATCTCTGCCTCGAAGGAATTCGCCTCATCCAGAAACTTCTGCGGCTGGAGAAGGAAATTCACTTCTCCTCAGAGACGCCGGTAAAGGGCAGCCGGGAAGAACGGGTCATCCAGCTTTTGCGCCGGTACAACTGCTCAACGTATGTTATCGAAGAACACAGCGGCTCCTATTTCGACCCGGCTGTGCTGGAAAAGGAGGGTTACCTGGTGGAATTCGTCAAGTCGCCAACTCACCCGTACGAGCAGCAATTCGAGCCGTTCATTCCGGGCCTGTCCATTCTCGATGTTCTGATGAACGAAGGCCCCTACACCATCCGCGTGATCGGCGAAAAATGAACCGGAAAGCCACCACATTACGGATTGGGATCATCGGGTGCGGTCGGGTAGGGCGGGCATTCGCCATCGCGGCCCGCAACGCTGGCTTCCAGCTTGCCTTTTTGATCGACAAAAACCGGGCCCTCCTGCCCACCCTGAAGCAGCTGTTTCCCGACACACCGGTTTCGGCTACCCTGACCTCCACAGAAAACGCAGAATTGATCCTGCTGACGGTGAACGATGATGCCCTCCCGGCAGCTGCCAGGGAGCTTGCAGCCACAAAAGAACAATGGGCCCGGCAGGCGGTCGTACACACCAGTGGAGGAACCCCTTCTTCGGTTTTGAGCCCCTTGAAAGAAAAGGGAGCGTTTGTTGCCTCTCTGCACCCGGTGCAGACCTTCTCCGGTGCCCAGAAAGACGTGGAAAAGCTGCAAAACTGTCATTTCGTCTTTGAAGGTGACCCACAGGCCTATCGGATACTGGAGCCTTTCGTCCAGGCTCTTGGCGGCCGCATTCTAAAGCTGACCCCGGAACAAAAAATTCGGCACCACCTGGCATGCGTGTTCCTCTCCAATTACATCGTTTCTTTAATCCATACGGGACTCCGGCTGATATACGACCTTTGCCCGGATGAAAATCAGCGAAAGGCCATCTACCTGCCGCTTCTTGAATCGACCGTTGCCAANACAAAAACGCAGCCGCTTGCCCAGGCCCTCACCGGCCCCATTGCCCGCGGCGATGTGCAAACCGTAGCCAGTCACCTCA
>MTOL01000008.1 GCA_002011685.1 Deferribacteres bacterium JdFR-76 | reverse complement strand
GGATCCGCAGAAACCTTACTGGGCACCGGGAGATGACTTTACCGGGGATCCGCCGCATGAACCACAGGGGCTCTACAGCATCTTTGACCGGGATCACTCAACCCTGGACGTTCTGCGGGACTATGCCCGCAGGATGGAAGCTTTGCCCGAAGACTGACGGCGCCGTTTGTGGGCTGCGTTTTCCGGATGCGCAAAATGTCCGTGCATTGCGTGCCGGAATAAGCATGGGTTTGTATTGCTTTTACCTGGACATTTTGATATATTAGAAGTTCAAAATCAATAAATTAAGGAGAGGAGGACGCGAAGGTGGTCTACCGATCGTTGCCATCCCATCACCAGCTGCCGGAACTGGAAAGGGAGGTTTTGCGATTCTGGGAAGAGAACCGGATTTTTCAGAAAAGCATTGAGAGCCGGGACCCAAACCGGGCTTTTGTTTTTTATGAGGGACCACCCACCGCGAATGGCCGTCCGGGTATTCACCATGTGATCTCACGCACCATCAAAGACTTTGTCTGCCGCCTGCGTACCATGCAGGGGTATTACGTAGAAAGGAAAGCCGGCTGGGATACCCACGGATTGCCCGTGGAAATCGAAGTGGAAAAGGAACTGGGGATCGAAGGAAAAGAACAGATCCTGAAATACGGGGTAGATAAATTCAACCAGCGCTGTAAGGAAAATGTATTCCGGTACAAAAAGGACTGGGATGAATTAACCCGCCGCATTGCATTCTGGGTGGATCTGGAAAATCCTTATATCACTTACACCAATGAGTACATTGAATCTGTCTGGTGGATTTTGAAGGAGTTCTGGAAGAAGGGGCTGCTATACCAGGGTGCCAAAATCATTGCATACTGCCCGCGCTGTGAAACGGCCCTATCCAGTCATGAGGTATCCCTGGGCTACAAAGAAGTTCCCGATCCGTCCATTTACGTTAAAATGAAAGTGAAGGGGGAAGAAAACACGTATTTTCTGGTTTGGACCACCACNCCCTGGACACTGATTTCCAACGTGGCTCTGGCCGTCCATCCTGATGTGACCTATGTTAAAATCCGCCGCGGCAGCGAGTACTGGATTCTGGCGGAAGCGCGCTTGCTGGTGGTGGACGGTGAATTTGAACGGGTTGCTGAATTCAAAGGGAAAGATCTGCTGGACAAAGAATACGAACCGCTCTTCCGCTACTTGGAACCCGAACCTGGGAAAAGGGCCTGGTACGTCATTCCGGGAGATTTTGTTACCACGGAGGACGGTACCGGCATCGTTCACATCGCACCTGCCTTTGGTGAGGACGACTTCAAAGTAGGACGGCAGTTTGATCTGCCGGTGTTCCAGCCTGTGGATAAAAGCGGCCGGTTTACGGATGAAATTACCGACTTCAAAGGCCTTTTTGTGAAAAAGGCCGATCCCAAAATTATTGAAAAGCTGAAAGCGGAAGGGGCGCTCTACCTGGCCGATACAGTGGTGCACAGTTATCCGCACTGCTGGCGATGTGAGTCACCGCTTCTCTACTACGCCAAAAAGTCCTGGTACATCCGCACCACTGCCAAAAAGGACCGACTTATCGCCAATAATCGGAAAATTCAGTGGATTCCGCGCGAAGTGGGAGAGGGCCGATTTGGAGAATGGCTGGAAAATAACGTGGACTGGGCGCTGTCCCGGGACCGTTTCTGGGGCACGCCGCTGAATATCTGGCAGTGTCCGGATTGCGGGCACCAGGATATGGTGGGGGGCAGGCAGGAGCTGCTGGAACGGGCAGGCATTGAAGACATTCCGGATTTGCATAAACCGTACATCGATGAGGTACGCATTCCCTGCGAAAAATGCGGCGGCAAAATGCAGCGTGTGCCGGAGGTGATTGATGTCTGGTTTGATTCGGGCGCTATGCCCTATGCCCAGTGGCACTATCCTTTTGAGAATCAGGAGAAGTTCAAACGCAATTTTCCGGCCGATTTCATCGCAGAGGGAATTGACCAGACCCGCGGGTGGTTCTATTCGCTCCTGGCCATTTCCACTTTGCTATTCGATCAGCCGGCGTACAAGACCTGTCTTTCCATCGAGCTGATTCTGGACAAGGAAGGGCAGAAGATGAGCAAATCCCGCGGCAACACGGTCGATCCATTTGAAATCATTGACCGGTACGGGGCCGATGCGCTGCGCTGGTACCTGCTGGTAGTTAGCCCACCCTGGGTACCCACCCGTTTTGACCCGGATGGTGTGCTGGAAGTGCAGAAAAAGTTCTTCGGAACGTTGCTGAATACATATGCCTTTTTTGCAATGTATGCCAATATCGATGACTTCCGTTACGCGGAGGAGCCCATTCCGGTGGAACAGCGCCCGGAGATTGACCGTTGGATTCTGTCGGCGCGCAACCGTTTGGTAGCCCGGGTGAACGATTATCTATNACGCTANGATCTGACCAAAGCTGCGCGCGCTATTGCCGATTTTACCATTGAGGATCTGTCCAACTGGTATGTGAGGCGTTCCCGCCGGCGGTTCTGGAAAAGCGAAATGGGACAGGAAAAACTTTCCGCCTACCAGACTCTGTATGATGTGCTTTTCACCCTTG
>MTOL01000413.1 GCA_002011685.1 Deferribacteres bacterium JdFR-76 | reverse complement strand
CGGAATGTATTCCGACCGGTTTCTTTTGCCATTTACCTGCTCTGCGCGCTGCAAAAACTCTATCCGGACAGGCTAAAGTTTACACCCGGTTTCGACCGCCTGACAGGGGATGAGCGAATTCGCGAACAGATCCTGGCCGGTGAAAAACCGGAGAAAATTATCGCCGGCTGGAAGAGAGAACTCAACGAATTCAAGGCCAAGCGCCGGCGATATCTTCTGTACCCGTAAGGAAAAGGCAGATTCCGGATAAAACAAGGTTCGCTGCAATGTGGGGGATTCAGACGTTCAAAAGCAGTGGATCCGGATTTGAAAAAAATTTTTGACAAAAAAGCAACCCATATCTGCGCTGTTTGGTTGCAAAATTTGACTGCTGAAAGACCGGGAGGCCGGCTGCAGGTGTAGGTCGGAAAGCAGTAGGAATGCCAAAGGAATTGAGGTGAATCATGATTGAAGGGATCTGTATTGCGGCGGTGACACCTTTTCGGAATCAGGAGGTGGATGAAGAGGCCATGGCCAAGAATTTTGAGCGCTGGAACAAAACGGACGTGGCCGGTTACCTTATCCTTGGATCGACAGGGGAATTTGTTCATCTCCGTTTTGAGGAAAAAGTGCGGGTGTTGAAGGTTGCACGGTCGCTGATTCCAGAGGAGAAAGTGATGATCGCTGGGATTGGCTGCGAATCGGTGGCCGAATCGCTGGATCTGGCTCACAAAGCAGAGGAAATTGGGGCGGACATTTTGCTGGCGGTTACTCCTCACTATTACAAGCCTGCCCTGAAACCACCGGTACTGAAGCGCTATTTCCGGGAAATTGCCGATCGTATTAGCAAGCCACTGTATCTTTACAACATCCCTCAGTTCACGGGCGTGGAGCTTTCGGCTGCTACCGTGAGGGAACTGGCCGAGCATCCAAAAATTCAGGGAGTAAAAGACAGTTCGGGGCATCTCCCTCAGATTGTGGAACTGGGCCGGATGAAAGACCGGATCAACGTGCTGGTGGGGCATCTGCCTACATTTATTCAGGCCATGATGTCGGGAGTTCACGGTGCCATTTTCGCCTTTGCCAATGCCGTCCCGGCGGAGCTGTGCGAAATTTACAGTATGCTACGCGGGGGAGACGTGGGCAAAGCCACCCGGGTTATCAATTCGGTGCAGATGCTGAACCGGCGCACCATCGGAAAGTACGGAATTCCGGGCCTCAAGGAGCTGATGCGCCTCATGGGCTATGAGCCGGGAGAACCCAGGCTCCCGCTGGCGCCTCTGTCCGGTTCTGCGGCCCGCGAAGTTGCTGCCGCGCTCAAAGATTTCGAGCGGATGCGTGAAGTAGGCATTTGATATCCAGCCAGGGGCTTCCCGAGATCCGCAACCCGCTGCCTACCGTCCGGGCCGCCGATTCAGCGGGGGATCAGTCCATGTTTACAGCGGCAGGTACTCAGCGTTGAAGCCGGCGTGCTGGAGCGTGCGGGCAAATTCCGGAAAGCCGTGGCAGGTGAACACCTTCCTGGGGTTGACCATAAATACGAAATCCAGCAACTCGTCAAAGTCAGCGTGATCGCTCAGGGGAAGTGCATCATCCCACTGGATCCAGTGGTTTCTCCTCTGCCCATTTGCCCATCCGGACAGGAAAAGGGTCTTCATCCGGAAGGGGAGCATGTGTGCCTGCCGGCGGAAATGTCCCGGCGGAAATANAAGCACATCCCTCTGCGGGTCGAATCCTTCTGTAAAAGGCCGGCTTTTTGAGAAAACGATGCCAAACCGCTTGTAGATCTGTGCCAGGTCCCAGATTTGTGGATGAACTCGAGGCCGGAATCCAAGATCCTCCAGAATCGCCATGGCTTCCTGTGCTTTTCCGAGTGAATAGGCCAGTACCACGGGAACGAATCCCTGCCTCTGGGTTTTGCGGATCCAATCACCGATCTTTGACGGCAGCGCTGGCCGCTCCCGGCTGAAGGCGTATTCCGGACTGCCGTAAGTGGACTCCATAATCAGCAGGTCAGCTTGAGGGATCTGAATAGCCTCTGCGGCACGGCCTTTGTGCAATTTGAAATCGCCGGTATAAAGCAGCGTTTCTCCCTGATATTCCACATGAATCATGGCTGCGCCGAGGATGTGCCCGGATGGGTACAGCGTAATGGTCAGCTCGTCGATTCGGTAGGGCTTTCCGTATTCCAGGGTGTGAATGTTCGCTTTGCGTTTACGTTCGCGGTGAAAGTACTGGTAAAAGGCAGCTGTAGCCGGACTGGCGAGAATATTCCGGTGGTTCCGCAGGTGGTCGCTGTGAGCATGGCTCACGAATGAAAAATCCACAACCCGGCGGGCGTCCAGGAAAAGATCGTGAATGAGTAGCCGCAGTCCTTTTGGGTCCAGGGTGAACAAACCTTCTCCTTTCTGTCAGGGGATTCTTTCCGGCGGATGGAACCGCTCTATTTTGGGGGCCAGATAGGCCAGGGCACGGTCCTCTTCGCCGTCCATGGCGATTTGCAGATACAGACCACCTGCCGCCCGCGGGACGTGAATGACACGGAGGTACGGCTGGTAGTCGGCATATTCGGGCAGAAGACGGG
>MTOL01000414.1 GCA_002011685.1 Deferribacteres bacterium JdFR-76 | reverse complement strand
AAAAGGCGGGCACAGGCCGCCGCCGCAGCAGCCGTCATGTGAATTTCATACGCAAGATGGAACCCTTTCCCGCGGATACGCGCCACCGCCCTTTCAGCCTCACGGAGGTACAGGGTGTCGCGCGTCATTTCATAAAGATCCAGCATTAAATAGGCGTACCCGCCTGCCGCATCCGGCTCCGTTCCTTCGATGGGAAGGTTGGTAGCATAATCGAAAAAAACGGGAAAACGGTAATCCACATTGTGCGCCAGTTCCATCAGGGCCGGAACAGAAGCAAAGAGGAGCGTGCGGGCGGTGGAATCTCCCATGCTGGCCAGAGCACTGAGGCCCAGGTGCAGCTGGATGGCATACCAGCTATCGCCTCGTGTTACACCCTGAATCGGAACGTCGTTCACCACGGTACGGTATCCCGAATGATAAAAATTCACCAAATTCGCCGCCAGCTTCCGGTACAGCGTGTCGGCTGCCGGTGGCGCAATGGCTCCCTGGATGTACCGCCGGAGTCCCACAAGAACCTCCAGCTGGGTAATCAGTTCTGCCGTGCCCGGACGGTTCAGGTCCACATACGAACGAAGATATTCTTTCCCATTCACGTGAACCCAGCAGGCTGGGTCCTGCAGGTCCTGCAGCGTTCTGGCCGCAATGCCTGGCCAATCGATGGGCGGAAGATCCGGCAGTTCATTGTTCTGGATGAGTTGCTCCAGAATATGAGCGAGGCTTTCTGTAAACCAGAGTGCTTTCTCTTCCTCGGAGGCGGGGATCCCGGGCATAATGCGGAGAAAGGCATCTGTCAGAACCACGGCCCGGCCGGCGGGCAGGCGGCCGTTCCGTGTGAAAGGACGGGTGTAGCCAAAATCACGGGAACGCGCAAAAACCGCCTGGCGAGGCTCCGCTCCTATCGCCTCAAAATAATCTGTCAGCGACGTGTAATTTTGGAAGTAGAAAATCGTGGAGGCCAGAGCCGACTTTTCCGAAAAATAGGTAACCCCGGCCGCAAAAGGTAGCTGTTCTGCATGGACAAGAAGGGCAAGGGACACATTTTTTGCTGTCTGCAAATCGTAAAAATAAAAATCTTTTGGATTATCGGTTATCGCCAGGTCCTGAAAAGGCGTCGCTGCCGCCCAGAAGCGGATCAGGCCTGGAGCCCCGCGGAAGACGGCAATACGGCAGCGGAACTCCATGCCAGCTGTTTGGCCCAGAATCTCCACACCAAGGCGGTGACCATCCGAAAAGGGCGTAATGGTCTGTACCTTCGCTGTGTCAAGTAGATCAAACTGTTTGCCGTGAACAATCCGGGTTGCAATCCCTGTGGAGGCCGTGTCAGAAAAAAGAATCCACAAAAATCCGCCCGTGCTGTCTTTGTTGTAGAACAGCCGGATTGTACCTGTTTGAAGCAAAAAATGGCGGTTGCTCCAGCCGAGTAGCGCCACGGTGTCCTGTTTTGGAGAGTGTTCTACGTTCCGGATGAGAGATGCCGGGGCTGGCATGGCGTCTGTGCCCATGGCCAAAACCGCTTCCGCAGCCCCCGGAAAGAAAGCCTCAAACCAGCCACCTGCGACGAACAGGGCCACTGCCAGAATGTCATTCCTTTTGTTCTGCCGGATACGTATCATTTTTCCCTTACGATCTGGAAATCTTCTTTTTCAGGAATGTAAACAAGCTTCCACCGTCCGTGTCCGGGTACGCGGATCTTCCGGACTTGCCGGGCATTCCATTCTCCAGCTGCCCTTTCGCCGGCCGGGTCAAGAAAACGGGCGTTCAAAAAAACCCGTGCCTCGGATATGGCTTGTATTTCAAGCAGCGTGCGGAGTGCTTCGATGGTGGATTCCGCTCCGGCATTCCGGTTAATGTCATCGGGACTGTTGATACCGTCGAATCCCCGACCCGTGGATGGGTCATACATGGGGTGTCTGGCGGGATTGTTGCCCGTAAGCCACGAAGCCAGCAGCCCCGCCAGCCTAGCATATTTCACCTTTCCAGTGGCCCGGAATACGGCCAGGGCTCCCAGGGCGGCACAGCGCACCCCATAGGCAATTTGAGGGTACCGGATAACCCGATCTTCNGCAATTCGATATTCCGCAANCCAGTTTTCCAGCAGCAAAACAGGCAGGAAGGAACGCACCTCACGCTCGGCAGCCCGCAGCGCCAGGCTATCTCCAGAAAGCCGGGCAAATTGTGCCAGAGCGTAGGCCTGGCTATTCCCCCAGGCATGCCAGATTCCACGGTAAGAGAGAAACGCTCCAGGATAACGGGATTTGGGCCCAAGCTGCATGGCACGAATCCCTTCTGCAAGGGAGGACGCGGCCCCTTTCAGCCAGTCATCGGGTTGCTGCAAGAGAAAGAGGGTAAGTGCCTGGAGCATGACCGCCGACGCGTCGGCAGCCGTCTCATTGACGAGCCAGGCAGGATAACGCCGTCCCTGCCACTCTTTCCATTCCCCTTTTCTGGAGAGGATACGGGCCAGAGGATTCCTGCAGCGCATGAAAGCTTCTTTCAGGCNGTTCGCAAACAGAGAATCCCGGCTGGCAAACACCCGAAACCCGAGAGCGATCGCCTCATAGGCCC
>MTOL01000021.1 GCA_002011685.1 Deferribacteres bacterium JdFR-76 | reverse complement strand
CGATGTAGGCGCCGATCTGGTCGGTAAAGTTGAAGCTGGCATTCCCGAAGACGATCCACGCAATCCGGCCGTAATCGCCGACAACGTGGGCGACAACGTGGGCGATACAGCCGGAATGGGAGCAGATCTGTTCGAGTCCTATGTGGGTTCTGTAGTTGCCACCATTGCCATCGCATTCACCTTTGCTCCAGACATCCGGTTTGAGTACATGGCTTTACCCATCGGGCTAATTGTCATCGGAACTGTTGCTTCTTTTGCGGGAATCCTAGTCATCCGATTGTTCCAGAATATCAACCCGCAGGCAGCGCTGCGCTACGCCACCTACGTCTCCATGGGACTGCTGCTTATCGGTGCTTTCTTTCTGACGCGTACCCTTGTGGGCACCATTGCACCGTTCTGGGCTGTCGTTTCAGGGATCTTTACCGGTATTCTGATCGGCCTGTTCAGCGAATATTATACGTCCGGGCCTCCAATCCGTGATATTGCCCGGGCAAGCCAGACAGGCGTTGCAACCAACATCATTCAGGGGCTCGCGGTAGGGCTCAAAAGCACAGCCCTGCCCATTTTAACCATCGCGGTAGCCATCTTTATTGCTTACGAAACCAATAACGTTTACGGCATTGCCATCTCCGCAGTGGGAATGTTGGGAACCATCGGAATTGTAATGTCGGTGGATGCATATGGCCCCATTTCGGACAATGCCGGTGGCATTGCAGAAATGGCACATCTTGGCCCAGAAGTAAGAAAGATCACCGATCGCCTGGACGCTATTGGGAACACAACCGCGGCCATTGGTAAAGGATTTGCCGTCGGGTCTGCCGCACTTACGGCCCTGGCGCTATTTACCGCCTATTCCCGTACAGTGGGTCTGGAAACCATCAGCCTGACAAAAGCGCCCGTGGTGATCGGTCTTCTTCTGGGTGGAGTGTTGCCATTCCTTTTCGGCGCCCTGACGATGCAGGCAGTGGGACGTACGGCCTTCAAGATGGTTGAAGAAGTCCGCCGACAGTTCCGGGAAATTCCCGGTCTGATGGAAGGCAAGGCCAAACCGGATCCGGAAACCTGCGTGGACATTAGCACGCGGGGAGCTCTGAAAGAGATGATCGTCCCCGGCGTGATGGCCGTCATTGCGCCTATTCTTGTTGGTATCCTTCTCGGAACGGAAGCGCTGGGTGGCTTGCTTGCCGGCACTACCACAGTAGGGGTACTTCTGGCCCTGATGATGACCAATAGCGGCGGCGCTTGGGATAATGCGAAAAAATGGATCGAAGAAGGAAACCTGGGAGGAAAAGGGTCAGAAAACCACAAGGCAGCCGTTGTAGGCGACACCGTGGGTGATCCGCTGAAGGATACCTCCGGTCCATCTATGAACATACTCATCAAATTAATCTCCGTCGTTTCTCTCGTCTTTGGACCGGTTCTTCTGAAACTTCATGAAAAATTTTTGGGGATCTTCTAACAGGGCTATTGGGATGAAAAAGTGTGATGTGTTGAGGCCCGCTTCAGTTTCTGAGCGGGCCTTTTTTGCTTTACTGGTCCTGCTGATGTTTGTTGCAAGTTGCACATTTTTCATTCGCCGTCCAATGATACCTGACGCACAAAAAAGAGAAGTTCTTCTGAAGCGGGTACCGATCCACACCCGGGACGAATGGGGGGCAACCGATACTACTTCAGGTTGGGTACATCATGCCATCCAGCGGATAACATTACATCACGGAGGCGTTCCTTTTCAAAAGAACAAAAAGGTTACGGAATACCTGCGTAACCTGCAAAACTGGAGCCGCCAGGAGAAAGGTTGGCCGGATATTCCCTACCATTTTATCGTTGATCTGGACGGAGAAATTTGGGAAGCGCGGCCGCTGCAATACGCAGGCGACACCAACACCGACTACAACACCCGCGGTCATGTGCTCGTCTGCGTGCTGGGCAATTACGAAGAACAGGAACCCACGGAGAAACAGTTGCGAGCTCTTGTCCAGCTCTTCGCTGCGCTATGCCGCATTTATGGCGTGTCTCCCCATACAATCCGAGGTCATAGGGATTACACATCTCAAACTGTCTGTCCTGGCCGGAACCTTTACCGGTACCTGGAAAACGGCTGGCTGGTCGAGGAGGTAAAGAAAGCACTGACGAGATGAGGAAAATTGCCTTTTACATCAGTGGTCATGGATACGGACACGCTACCCGTTGTATTGAAGTCATCCGCCAGTTGCTGGCCAGCGATCCGGACCTTTTTGTTTACATCAAGGCGCACGTGCCCGGGTGGTTATTCACGCTTAATCTAAAAGAGCGTTATCATCACATCCCAGAAAAATGTGACGTGGGAGCCATACAGAGCAACAGTTACGAGGTGGACAAAGAGGCAACCCTTGAGGCATATGCCACCTACTGCCGTCGGCTTGAACGCTGGGCCCAGGAAGAAGCGCGGTGGCTAAAAAGCCAAAGGATTTCGCTGGTAGTGGCCGATATTCCTCCTGTGGCCTTCGAGGCGGCTTATGAGGCAGGGATTCCCGGTATTGGGCTTACCAATTTCAGCTGGGATTGGATCTGCGAACCGTACACCGAAGA
>MTOL01000498.1 GCA_002011685.1 Deferribacteres bacterium JdFR-76 | reverse complement strand
GCGATCAGATTCAGCCCCTTTTCCCTCGCTGCCCGGGCGATCCGCTGCGGTGTCATCCCGTTGTCGGCACAGGGAGACAGGCAGGAATGGATGTGCAGATCCGCGCGCAGCATCACGGCTCCTGCCCTCCCCGGAGTCCCAGCTGGTATAGCCGTCCCACCAGCTCAAATTTTGGCAGCGGGCTGGAGAGAAGCGGGATTTCCCGCTGAGCCGCCTTCTCCAGCGTTTCAGGGTCCGGTCGCCGGCCACCGGCCAGAACGATGGCCGCCAGTTCCTTCAGTTCCGCCACGGCTACTGTGTTCACGTGGGTCTGCAGCGTTACCCACAGGTCGCCAGGACGGGCATGGGCCATTACATCGCTGAGAATATCGCTGGCATAGCCCCTGTGGACGGCGCGCCCCAGCCGGCCTGCCGCCGTGTGAACGTCAAGTCCCAATTTCTGTACAATGTCCTGAAGTTGCATCTCGGCCGAACCTCAAAGGGCAAACTGCATGAACACTTCCGTTCCGCGCCCCACTTGGGAACGGATGTCCATGCGGTCCGCACATTTCTGCATGTTGTTCAGGCCCATCCCCGCACCGAATCCCAGCTCGCGCACCCAGTCGGGTGCCGTGGAAAACCCGGGTTGCAGAGCTTTCTGGACATCCGGAATCCCCGGGCCCTGATCCCTGGCAAGTACCGTAATGGCCTCCGGCGTTATTTGCGATTCGATCTCGCCCCCGTCGGTGAAAATGACGATGTTCATTTCGGCCTCATAGGTGGCGATGGCCGCCCGGCGTACCACATCCCGGTCGATTCCAATCCGGTACAGCGTGCTTTTCAGGGCGCTGGCCGCTGCACCCGCCCGGTTGAAATCCCTGCCCGCGACCCGGTAGCAGAGCCGGATGGAAGCCGAATCTGCCACCAGCCCGCGGAACAGCGGCTTCTGCGGTGCCCTCTCCTGCTCTCTGGCAAGATATTCCCGTTCCAGCTGGCGCAGCAGGCCGCTGATAATATCCCCTTTCGTCAGAATCCCCACAAGACGCCGGGTCCCACGGTCCAGCACCGGAAACCGCCCGTAGCCGGAACGCTCGAATTTCTGAACGGCGTGAATGACCGGCTCATCGGCAAAAAGGACCTCCACCGACGTCGTCATCCGCTGCGCCACTTTGGCGTCAAGCTCGCCATTCCACAGACACTTGATAAAATCCTCGATGCTGATGATTCCCACCAGCTCGCCGTGCTGCACCACAGGTAACCCGGAAATGCGGTGATTCTTCAGGAGCTCCCGCAGCTCCCGTACCGGGCAATCGGGCTCCACCGAAACAACCTCCCGGGTCATCACATCTTCCACCTTGACCTCATAAACCAGTTCACGGAGTTTGCTGAAGCGGCTTCTCTCCAGCATGGCTTAACGCTCATCCGCTTCCGAGCATCCCTTCAGCCCGGCGGCATAGAGCCTCCCGCATGCTTCAAAAAGCGGCAGCTCCGTCGCCAGCAGCACAATCCCCCTTTCCTCTGCCATCCGGATCAGTGCTTCCGGCGGCCGCTTTCCGCGGACAAAACAGATGGCCCGGATGTCCGCAATTTCCGCTGTGCGGATGACCTGCTCGTTCACCAGCCCAGTCAGAAGGATCGATTCCGGCTTGATGAACGATAGCACGTCGCTCATCAGGTCGCACCCGCAGCCTACTGCAACCTCCACGCTGTTCTGTTCGATGGCAGTGAGCAAATCCGCTTTCAGAACCCTCCGGATGGTTTCCACCTTCATGGCTCCGTCGGCGGAAATCTGAGACCTACCGAACATCTTCTTTCTTCTCGCTGATGATCCGGTCACCTTTGCGGATCCGCCGCGCCCTCGGCGTGATCAGCGACGGGCAGTGGCTCCAGCAGATCCCGCAGCCCGTACACTTCTCCGGATCCACAAACCGCGGCTTCATCCGGATTTTAACCTTGAAATTGCCCACAAAACCGGAGACATCCTCCACTTCGCTGTAGGTGATCAGCTCAATGTTGGGATTCTGCGCCACCGCCACCAGCTTGGGCGTAAGGATACAGGCGGAACAGTCCAGCGTAGGGAAGGTCTTGTCCAGTTCCGACATATGACCGCCGATGGACGGCGCCTTTTCCACGAGGTAGACTTTCCTCCCTGCCCCGGCAAGCCGGAGCGCGGCCTCGATACCGGTAATGCCGCCACCGACCACCAGTACTTCACTCCGGATGGAAACGCGGCGCACCGTCAGCGGCTGGTGCTGGCCCACCCTTTTGATGGCCGCCGTTACAATCCGTCTGGCCTTTTCCGTTGCCATCCCGCCGTCCTCCGTAACCCACGAACACTGTTCCCGGATGTTGGCCATCTGAAAGAGAAAGGGATTGAGCCCGGCCTCCTGACAGGCCCTGCGGAAGGTATGCTCGTGCAGCAACGGCGAACAAGATGCCACTACCACCCGGTTCAGCTTCAAATCCCGGATATCCTCTTTGATCAGGTTCTGGCCGGGATCGGAACACATATATTTGTAGTGGCGGGCTACCACCACACCTTTCAGATTTTTCACGGATTCGGCAACCTCTTCCACATCCACCCGCGGGTAGA
>MTOL01000006.1 GCA_002011685.1 Deferribacteres bacterium JdFR-76 | reverse complement strand
ACGTTTTGTCGGAACCAGACACTGAATGTTTTCCCGCTTCACAAACCGGTAAAGCCGCCACAGCGTCCACAGATCCGCCTCGTTGAAAAACGGGCAGCGGATCTTTTCCACATTGAACCGCCCGCCCACCGTTTCCCGCCGGTATGCCAAAAACGCTGCATGTCCCAGTCGGTTCAACTCCCGGACACACAGCCATGTCCACTGCTCATTGCCTCCCCACACCCGGGCAGAGTTTAAAAACAGAATTCGCATATCCGCCTGTTCCATTCACCTGAAAAAGCAATATATCCACATAATTCAAGAAAAACCAGCAATTTCAGATTTCTTTTAAGCGGACTGATTTCAGGACTGCAGATCTTTCAGGCAGGCGGAAAATGTGCCCTTCCCCTGGCATCTGTACCGGAAAGTCATTGGATCAAGGGACAGGCCATTTTGCTTGCATCCGGCGGCACAGTCAGGCAGGTGGTTCGGTCTTCCAGCGCCGGTGCATCCAGAACCACTGTTCCGGATATTTCAGAATGTCCTCTTCCAGCCGGCGCACATGCAGGCGGGTAAGTTGCACTACATTTTCGTGACTGTAGGTACGGAAAGGTGCCGTATCCAGTTCGTCAAAAACGAGCTGATATTTTGTGCCGGTAAAAATACAGGCGGAATACACGAGCGGCACATCATAGCGGAGGCAGTACACCGCCGGTCCGGCAGGTGTGGAGGCCATGCGTCCCAGGAAAGGAACGAAAATTCCGTTTTTTCCGGCATCCTGGTCGGCAATCAGCCCGATGAGAGCGCCTCGGGAGAGCAGCCGTGGGATTTCCCGCCGGGCTTTCCCACGCGGAATGATACCCATTCCGGAGGCAAGCCGGTGTTCGTTAAAAAGATCCCCTACTAAACGGTTGCGCTGCTCGAAGGCCACGGCCTGAAGCGGAAATCCCCGATGGGCAATGGCACATCCCATCATCTCCCAGTTCCCCAGGTGTCCGCCCACGAGTATAGCTCCGCATCCGCGCTCCATGATCCGTTCCAGCGGGCTCCAGTCTGAACATTCCACGAATTCATCGAGTCCCCGTTTGAGAATTTTGGGCAGCAGGATTTGCTCCACCATCACCCGGCTGAAATGCAAAAAGCAGTTTTTCAAAACCCGGTCTATCTTTATTTCGCTCCAGTTTGGGAAGCTGGCTCGCAAATTTTCCCGGGCCACATCCCGGCGGATCTGCAATTTCTCATACCAAAACCAGGCGAGAAACCGGTGGAATTCCAGCGCCCTGGAGACAGAGCGCGCTTCCAGCCACCTCCGGATACTGCGATAGAAAAAATACTCAAGATAGTTCTGCAGCTTCCTCCGACTCATCCCCTTCATCCTGCTGTTTTTCTTCCTCTTCCCACCGCCGGTAAGTACGGATCCTGCGGAAGCGCACGGCCAGAAATGCGATCACGGCCAAGGCGGGAATAACCACCCAGATCACAAATTCGGACTGGAGGAGGAAATCCCACCGGTAGCTTCGTTCGATCTTCCGCATAACGTACCACTCCAGATCCTTTTCGTCCAGCTCCAGAACCGTCTTCAAAGCCTCATCCCAACTGCCCCGCATGGCGGCCACGGCCAGCAAATCACGGATTCCCCCCCAGCCTACGGATTCCACCAGCAGTTTGACTGCCACAAAACTTTCTGCGTAAGCAAGCTGTGCTTTGCTGCGGCGGAAACTGAGCACCTGTTCCACTTCGTCGAACGAAAGCAGGGAACCGGTAAGATTGGCACGGGAGAGTGTGGAGGCGTATCCCCCAAGTTCTTCACCGGAAACCAGCATGGCCAGGCCTTCCTCAAACCATCGCGGAAGCTGCCCCGAAGAAAAATGCTTTCCCAGCAGAACATGAACCAGCTCGTGTTTCAGTACCACCAGAGGAGACCGGCGATCGCCTTTTAGCTTCAGGTAAACAATTCCCAGTTCGGGCTGTGTAACCCCTTCGCTCCAGTCGGGTATCCGGTCCTGTAGAACGGCTTTCCACTGCGACTCATCATTTGCCAAGAAAATGTACGTTTCCCCATGGTAGTCCAGCCCCAGGAGGGCGGAAATCTGTTTGAGGGAGGTCTCAGCATTTTCCAGAAACTGGCGGGCCAGCCGCTCACGTCCCGGACTGAAGTATACCCGTATGGAATCACCGCGGATTACTTCCCACCTGCCGGGAACTGCAACCGCAAAGGTTGCTGTCAGGTAAAAGAAAGCATAAACGAGGAGACCGAAATTGCGCCATCTTCTCCCAGCGGCAAAAAAACTGGAGAATGGCCATTTCCAGCCTGTGAAATACGGAGGCGCTGTCACAGTGATATCACTCCCGCCCGTCTTTGAAAGAATGCATGACTTAAATATGGAAGGCCGGTCGCGGCAAAAGCAAGCGAAATTTTATCTGGTAAAACGGCGGAGGTCCCGGCAATCACCGCACAATGGGCAGGCCGTATTTCTTGGCTTTGCGGTAGACGGTTGCCCGGCCAATCCCCAGTTTTCGGGCCGTTTCGGAAATATTCCCTTCACATTCCAGCAGAGCTTTCCGCAGGGCCTCTTCTTCCAGTTTTTCGATCCAGTTCATCAGCGGCCCGCTGGTGCTAA
>MTOL01000119.1 GCA_002011685.1 Deferribacteres bacterium JdFR-76 | reverse complement strand
CCCGCCACAATATTGGTGCAGTACTCGTTCTCGACGATGACGACCGGCTGGTTGGAATTTTCACGGAACGGGATGTACTGAAGCAATGCGTCCGTCGCAGCGATCGTCTCAAATCCACGCAGGTGAAAGACGCCATGACCACAGACCTGATTATCGGCGTCCCCGATGATGATGTGGATTACCTGATGGGCGTGATGACGGTGAACAAAATCCGTCATATCCCAATTCTGGAAGGGAAACGGGTGGTGGGAGTTGTTTCCATCGGGGATGTGGTAAAATCGCAGCTGAAGGACGCCCATTATGAGAACCGTTACCTGAAGGATTACATCATGGGCAAGTATCCGGCCTGAAAGCGGGGTCTGAATTGCGGATAAGCGGGGGACGCACAATCTCTGTCCGCGGAGGGCGAAACCCATCGAGCCCGTTTTTTTCGGGTTCGGAAGGGAAAAATGTGTGTGTGAGGGGCGGGCTCTCTTTTGGACGTTACTCTTTTTGTGGGTTAAATTCCACGTTTACCAGCGGCTGCATCTTCTGAATGAAACAGTACATTGGGTAGAGAATCAAAAAACCTTCTTTTAATGTTTCCACGAGTTTTGGTGATGTGGCAAGGGGGTGGTTGGGTTCTTCCCGATAAAAATAGAAACTCTTAAGGTAGAACCATTCCCGAAGATCTTCGGGGAATTCTTTGAAAGGGGAGCGGGTGTACCGCTTTCCGTCCAGGGTAAACGTCTCGCGAAGGACAGGCTGAAGGGCGATGTTCCGGAAGCGCTCCGGATTTGCCAGAATGCGTTGCTGCAATTCCCGCATCCATTCCCGGGGCGCGGAGTAAAATCCCATTCCATATTCGAAATGGTCGTGCCAGATTTCGAAATAATAGCTGACTTCCTCTGAAAGCCGACCCTGATGACGGCGAAAGACCACCCAGAGGTGGTCGCGCAGCAGGGTTTTCTTGCGGGAAAAACGGGTATCCCGGTAAATGCGCGAAATGGTGTGATTCACTTTTGGCAGGATGTCAAACTGCGGATCCAACAACTGCATGAATGGGCCCAGATCCTCCACCAGTGCCTGGATGGGTTTCAGGACATGTTCGCGGTAACGTTCCTTGTTTTCTTCAAACCAGGCCTTGTCGCTGCTGTGGGTGGCGATTTCCCTGAAAAACTGAAAGGTTTCTTCCGGAAATCCCTGAAACCGTTCACCACTTCCGAAGATGGCCATTTCCGCTCCACGAAATCTTTGCATCTCTTTGCATTTTTATTTACAAAATAAGAGAATTCTTTTCAACGGGAAAGGGCCCATCTGCCTGCAAAAAAGGGACAGTTCGTTTTAACTAAATAGGGAGAGCTGCATGAAGCGGGTTGTATTGCTGGGAGCTGGCCTGGTAGGCCGGGCCATTGCTGCGGATTTGCAAAAGGAAGACGGCCTTCAGCTTACGGTGGTGGATCGGGATGGGGAGAGGCTAAAATCTCTGGAAGCGCGGGGCATCCGCACGCTTGTTGGGGATGTCCTTTCAGATTCCGTGCTGCGGCGCGAAATTGCAGGATCTGATCTGGTTGTGGGGGCGCTGCCGGGATATCTGGGATACCGGGTCCTGGAAAACTTGCTGAAAATGGGCTGTTCGGTGGTGGACATCTCTTTTTTCCCGGAGGATCCCTGGCCTCTGGACCCGC
Source organism: Deferribacteres bacterium JdFR-76 (assembly GCA_002011685.1). Taxonomy (GTDB): domain Bacteria; phylum Zhuqueibacterota; class JdFR-76; order JdFR-76; family JdFR-76; genus JdFR-76. Next base: position 942 of record MTOL01000119.1, on the reverse strand, counting down.
TGGCCCGGAAACACGGCTGCTTTGCCCTGATCGACGCAGGTGTGGCTCCGGGGGTTAGCAATTTAGCGGCCGGATACTTTGCTGCTCGGGTAGACCGTGTGACCTCATTGCGGATTTTTGTGGGTGGCCTGCCTGTTGACCGGACCCCTCCGTTGGAATACCGCGCACCGTTTTCGCCTTCGGATGTGCTGGAAGAATACGTCCGGCCGGCAAGGGTGGTCCGAAACGGCAAACTGGAGATCAAACCGCCGCTCTCCGAAGTGGAGCTTGTGGAGTTTCCAGAAGCAGGAACTCTTGAGGCCTTTTTGACCGATGGGCTTCGAACTCTGCTGCGCACCCTTTCCGCGGAAGAGATGGAGGAGAAAACGCTCCGCTATCCAGGACATGCCGAAAAGATCCGTTTGTTGAAAGATCTGGGATTGCTGGATGACCGGGAGATTCCAGTGGGCAAGGATGCGATCGCCCCCCGGAAGCTATTGGCCCGGCTTCTGGAAGAACGCCTGGTTCTGCGCAGTGGCGAGGAAGACATCGTCGTAATGCGGGTTGAGGCAGAAGGGATCGATGCTGGCGACCTGCAAAGGACGTTCCGGTTGGAATTAATAGACCGGTATGATGCAAAAACGGGGCTGAGTGCAATGGCCCGCACTACGGGGTTTACGGCGGCCCTTCTGGCACGACTGGCACTTAAGGGAAAAATTCAGCACAATGGGCTGCTGCCACCCGAACGCCTGGGCCGGGAAGAGGAACTCTATTCTTTTGTGATTCGGGGACTGCAGGAGCGGGGAATTACTATCATCCAGCAGTTCGGCGGGCAGTGACGGGATGGCATGCGGATGGGGTATTCGCGGGTGTAACATTTCCCGGAGGATGGCCGGTTTTTTCCGAAAAAACCAGCCAGAAACCCTGAGGCACCTGTGATCATTTTCCAGTAAATCGTCATGG
>MTOL01000526.1 GCA_002011685.1 Deferribacteres bacterium JdFR-76 | reverse complement strand
AGTTTTTCTACCAGATCTTCGCTGGTGTTCTTAAAAAGAACCACGGGACTGTTGGGGGACCCGTCAAAAAGTTCAAAGTGGCGGGTAAGTGGGGCCACAGTAGGAACAAGAGAGCCGAGGCACTGGAACAGGGTAGATGAAACCACTGTGGCATCTGTCTGGCCTTTGGGGATCAGATGGACATCAGCGCGTTGGAGCAAGGGATAGAGATCGTCTTCGCGGATGGTTTTGAAAGCCTGATGCAGCCAAGGACGCTGAACCGGCAAAGCTTCGCTGCAGCGCACTACCTGGTAGGCAAACCGGTATTTTGAAGAAAGACGGGCCAGGGCTTCCAGATAAGGACTGTATTCGTGGATCGGCTGGCGGCCAAAGCTGATGAAACGGAGCCCGTCTTCGGCAAATGTGCGGGGGTTTGCTTTTGTGGGACGGCATGGATACGGAATAATATGGACGTGCTTTGTGCCATCGGCAAGCACTTCGCGGCAATAGCGGCTGTCAAAGACGGCAATTGCATCGAAAACGGACACATCTTCATAGGCCAGATCTTCTCGCCGGCCTTCGTGGACCACCATCACCTTCACCGTATGCCAGTCCATCAGGCGCAATAGCTGTTCAACGGCCCTGTGGGGTAGACTGGGGTACGACTCCACGATGAACAGATCAAAACGGTGGGGCAGGATTTTCCCGAATTCGATGTCGCCTTTTTCTTCAGACCGGGGAGGTCGTTCCCGGTAGCAGCGGATCACGAAATTTTCGTCAGCCTGAATAATTTTATGGTGCCACCAGCGGTTGGCACTTTCGACGGTTGGAGCAAAAACCAACACTTCGTGGCCCAGTTCGCGAAGAGCCCGGACCAGCAGTGTGGCGTGAAGCGATACACCGCAGGTTGCATTCCAGCGGCTGAATATTCCAACCTTCATCCTGCTCACCTCCCTGTGCGAATTTGTTCTTGAGACGAAAGGGCGTTTTCCAAAATTCAATAATAACGCTGCAAGTGTGCCAAGGTTTCCGGGGAAATAGGGGAACAATCGGTCCTTTTGAAGGAAGAAAAGAACGAAAAGGAGTCCCGGCGTGCAAAAACGGCGCATTCGGTGAGTAAAATGAACAAAAAATGGGCCCGAAAGCCAGAAATTTGGCGGAACTTGTCTTGCAATCATACAGTAGCTTTGTTATTTTGTTTTTGCTGAATAGTTGATAATGGAAACGGAGAGGAGGAATGGCTGGAACGCTCATCGATCTGCCTAAACCGCTGATTCTGGCCTCGAAATCGCCCAGACGTGCGCAGCTACTCCGTCAGGCCGGATTCGAATTTGAGGTGATCGTTAGCGATATCCCTGAACCCATCGATCCGGATGGGAAACCGGATCAGCATGTGCTGGACCTGGCTCTGGCCAAAGCCCGCCACGTGGCCAGCCGGGTGGAGTACGGTTTTGTTCTGGGTGCAGATACCATCGTGGTCCTGGATGACCAGATACTGGGCAAACCATCCAGCGAAAAAGAAGCGTTTGATATGTTAAGAAAACTCAGTGGGAAAACGCACACCGTGTATACGGGTTTTGCTTTGATTGACTGTCCGGGCGGTCAGGTCCTGCGTGACTACGAAACCACCCGGGTTACATTCCGCCATTTAGAGGACGAGGAAATCCGCCGATACATTGAACTGGATCATCCATTTGACAAAGCCGGTTCCTACGGAATTCAGGATCGCAGTGCGCTGTTCGTTACCCGGATTGAAGGCTGTTATTATAACGTGGTTGGTTTTCCTCTAACGCGTTTTTACCTGCGTTTAAAACAGTTTCTTGAAATGATCCGTGAAAAGGTAGAATAGGAATCCGTTTATGAAAAGAACTCCCACACTGGCAGATGTTGGCAAGGCTCTCCGGAAGGGCCGTCTGGCCAAAAAATGGCGGCCAAGAGACGTCCAGCGCCGGACCAAAATCCAGCTTGAATATGTGCGCAAGATGGAGGCCGGAGAGTTCGACTTCTTTCCTGAAGCCATCATCCGGGGGTTCATAAGGGCTTATGCCCAGGAAGTGGGACTGGATCCACATGAGATTCTTGCCCTCTATGACCAGGCAAAGGCAGCAGGTGCGGAGGAAATACCGGAGGGCGGAAAACCGGTCCGGAAGGAGGAAACGGATTCAGAGTCGGCGCGAGCGGAAATTGCCAGAAAAGAGGCAAGCCGGAAAAGAGCTGCCAGTCAAAAGGGTTCGGCGGAACCAGAGGTTCTGTCTTCCGTTCCCTCTAAAGCGGACGTTCCGGCTGATTCCAGAAAGGGCTCGTTTCTTTCGCGCTATCGTGGTGAGATCGTTCTGAGCGCTCTGCTGGCAGCAATTCTTTTTTCTCTGGGATATGTTTACGTCAGATACGGCAGGGGATATTTTTCGCGGACTCAAGAAGAGGTGAAACCGATCACCGTTTTTGAGGCCCGCAAGGAACAGCTGGAAAAGGAGCAGAAGAAACCGGTTCTCCGGGCCCGTGTGGAGCCGGAACTTCCCGTTCGGGAAGTAAAAGCCCGCATTGTGGCGGTGGAAAGTACTTGGGTGCGGGTGATCAGGGACGGAAAGGATACCACCGAATACATTTTTGCTCCAGGAATACGCCGGAACTAGA
>MTOL01000108.1 GCA_002011685.1 Deferribacteres bacterium JdFR-76 | reverse complement strand
GTTACCTGAAATTTTTCCATAAAACGGCGGGTAACCTCATCGGGAGAGGTACAGTCCACCTTTACCATGGTGAAGCGCCGTGAGAGTTCAACGACATATTCGTCCCTGAACGTGGTGGCATCCATTTCCTTGCAGGGCGCACACCAGTCGGCGTAAAAATCAAAGAAAACCGGTTTCCCCTCCGCCGTGAGCTGCTGGATGCTCTCCCCGGCATAATGTTTCCAGTCGATGGCCGAGGGTCTGGAATGAATGGCACGGTTCGCAAGGAACACACCAATTAGGATAATCAGAATGCCAAACACGGCCCGGAAACGCTTAAAGGCTGGCGTATACCCGGGAGCATGATCCAGAAAACCAAGCAGCAGTCCGCCAAAAATGGCCAACGTCCCCATGTAGAATCCCAACTGGTCGTGAATGTGGGAGGCCTGCGGCAGGAAGAAATAGATAGCTACCCCAACTAGCAGTAGCCCGAAGAACTTCTTCACCCAGACCATCCACATACCGGACTGCGGCAGTTTGCTGAGCAGGCTGGAAAACGTGGCCAGAATCAGGTAAGGCAGCCCCAGGCCCAGCCCCATTATGAAAAAGAGGATTGTACCTTTGACCACAATACCCAGCTTGGCTACCAGCCCAACAAGTCCGATAATAATCCCCGCAGCGCAGGGCGCAATGACCACNCCGACCGTCAGCCCCATGATGAACGCGCCTACCGTTCCCTCGCGGGCCGTTCCAAATCTGTTCATTATCCACGATGGAACGGTGATTTCAAAAGCGCCAAACATGCTGGCGGCCATGGCCAGAATAATGACGGTAATGCCAATAACAAACCACGGATTCTGGAACAGAAACCCCCACTGTCGCCCGGCCAAACCCGAAATGAGCCCCAACAAAGAGAACACAATAGCGATTCCCAATACATAAAACAGGGCATTGACAAAAGCAGTGGCACGGCTTTCCCCTTCGCGAGACCCAAAATAGCTTACAGTGATAGGTATGACCGGATAGACGCACGGAGTTAAGTTGAGGGCAAGCCCGAAAACAAAAAAAGCGGCAAGGGCATAGATGAACCCTCGTTCAATAATCTCTTTGGCGCGGCGTTCGTCGCGTGTAAACCTCACCTGTTCCCCAGAAGGCATGCCTTTACCCGGTGAGGCTTCGTAGGGCTGAAAACCGGAAAAAATTGCTTCATTGGCCTCTATCCGCGGCGATCCCGCAGGGACTACCTTCACCTGAACCGAAAAAGGCGCGTCCGCCGGCAAAAAGCAATTCTGATCGTTGCAGGCCTGGTAATGAAGTTTACCCGTTAGTTCAAGAAGACCAGGTTGCAGCTGATCGCTGAGTTCCACATCGGCAAAAATCGTAACTTCTCCTTCATAAATCGACAGCGGCGTCTCGGAGAAGGCGAAACTCTTCACCTCCCCTTCCGGATAGTAGACGCGCCCAAAAGAAACACCCTCCACCGGATCAAACGTTACCTCTGTGGGAATGTAGATTTCATCGAGTGGCTCATTCGAATTGATGTGGAAACCGGGCTGAACCTCCACTTTCAGAGCAATCCGGAAAGACGAACCGGGCGGTACCTGGCTGACAGAACTGAACGCTGTTACCTTCACATGCCCCTGCGAATGGCTAACCGGCGGCATACCAAAGAAAAACAGAACTGAAACCAGCACAGCAATCAGCTTCCGCATAAGCTGTTAGTCCTCCCGCTTTTTCGTTCTGGTAACAACAGGACCCAGATCCTTATACCATTCAACCTGCACAATTTTCGCCTCCCGGAAAATCCGACCTTTAACCCGGATCCGGTGACCCAGCAGAGAGGGATTATCACGAATCTCTCTCCCCCTGGGATTCAGAAAAAAAGAATATATTTTCCCGTCTTCGAGTTTAAGGCCGGGCAGATGACCGAATTTTTGGCAACGGGGGGCCGTACCCCGCAATTGTGCCATTTCTTCGCTGATGCAGATCACCACCCCTTCAAACTCCTGCAACGGTTGCGTCCATGCAGCCGTTCCAGGCACGGTTATCATCATAAGAATCGGGATGGATAAATTCAAGAAATATCGCCGCAACTTGCACCCCTCACAATTTCTCCGCCCACAGATTCTCTTCACTGTTCCAGGGAGAACGGACAACATGAACTTCGCGCACATCTTTCAGTTCAATTACATTCGCGCTTTTCAGCACCCAGCCAGAAATCTCCACCCGTTTGTGCCAGATCCCTTTCCGAGCAAGGTGCTCCAGAATTTCGTTGGGAATAAAAAGATAAATGCTTCCATCTTCATCAATAAGAGCAGGCTGGTGCCCATACTCTTTGCAGTAGTTTTTCACATGGTATTTTTGAGCAAGGTAACAGTTCACACAATCCAGCGTTCCCTGCAGATGCTCCACATAAAGAAGCACCCCACGGCCCCGCTGTACAATCGGTACCCGCAGCGGCCGGATAGCCACCCAGACCCCCGCCAGAAGAATCAGCACAGCTGCCAGGGCAAATGCGGGATGCCTTGTCCAGCTCCAGATGGGACGGCGTACACCCGCCCGATGGTTCAGACGCTTTTGCAACCGCTCTTTTAGCGCTAGCGGAGCTTTTTCGGGCCGATACCCCGTCTTCAGCCACGTTTTGGTCAGCTG
>MTOL01000094.1 GCA_002011685.1 Deferribacteres bacterium JdFR-76 | reverse complement strand
GAAGGTGTATCCCGCCAGCCGGAGGCAGCGGGTGATATCCGGGGTATGATGATTCTGACGGCGGCCATGATCGAAGGTGTAGCCCTGTTTGCCGTGGCCGTTTGTGTGCTGTTGATCTTCATGAGCAAGACCGTTGGCGCTGCCTAAGAATGAATTCTAACCAAATAGGCGATACGTAATGATGTGGATCGTTTTGGAAGCCAGTCTGGTCAGCGTCAATCCCGGGTTGATGGTCTGGACGGCCGTCACGTTTGTGCTGCTGCTTTTTGCCCTGTACAAGCTGGCGTGGAAGCCCATCCTGTCCGCCGTGGAAAACCGGGAGCAGCGCATCCGGGAATCCCTGGAGAAGGCGGAGGAAGCCCAGCGAAAAGCGGAAGAAAGCCTTCAGGCCTACCAGAAAATGCTGGAAGATGCGAAGAAAGAAACGCAGGAAATCATCAACCGCGGGCGCAAAACCGCCGAGTCTCTCCGGGAAGAGATCCTGGCAAAAGCGAACGAAGAGGCTTCCCGCATGCTGGAGAAGGCCAAACGTGAGATCAACCTGGAGCGGGAAAAGGCGCTGGAAGAGATCCGCAATCTGGCGGTGGAACTTTCTCTGACAGCCGCCTCGAAGCTGGTGGAGCACGAGCTGACCAAAGAAGAACACAAAAAGCTAATTGAACAGTACCTGAAGGAGATCCGGGTCTCATGAGAAGAGGTGGAGTGCTGGCGCGGCGCTATGCCAAGGCCCTGTTTCAGATCGGCAAGGAACGGGGCATCCTGGAAAAACTTCATGAGGATATGACCGCTTTTGTGCGGGGCCTGCAGGAAAACCGGGAGTTCTACCATTTTTTTATTTCTCCCGAAGTGCCGCGTAAGGAGAAAGAAGAAAAGATCGAAGAAATCTTTGGGGATGCATTTTCCAATGTCTTTTACAACTTTCTCCTGGTGGTACTGAAAAAGCGGCGCCAGGATTTGATCCTGGATATCGCCGAAGAGTTTAACGGGGAGCTGGACCGGTACAACAACCGGGTTAAAGCTCATGTGACCACCGCTGTGGCACTTCCACCCAGGCTGCAGGAAGAGATCCGGAGCCGACTCGCAGACCAGCTAAAGAAAGAGGTGATCCTGATCCCTCATGTGGACCCTCAGGTGCTGGGAGGGATCCGCATCACCGTCGATGGGCTGGTCATCGACGGATCCCTGCGGGGGAAACTGGAGAAGATGCGGCGCTTTCTGCTGGAACGCGCCGGTGAAGCGTTGAATTAGGCGATTCATGCCCGGTGGAGGCATGAACCAACGAGGAGGTTAGAGAGAATATGGAAATTCGGCCGGAAGAAATCACCTCAGTAATTCGGCAGAAGATCGAGTCGTTCGAACACAAGATCGACATCGAAGAAGTGGGGGAAGTGATCCAGGTCGGGGACGGCATTGCCCGTGTGTACGGCCTGGAGAAGGTGATGGCCGGTGAGCTGATCGAGTTCCCGCATGGCGTATTTGGGATGGCCTTGAACCTGGAAGAAGATAACGTAGGGTGCATCCTTTTTGGAGAAGATACCAAAATCAAAGAGGGTGACCTGGTCAAGCGGACGGGCCGGATTCTGGAGGTCCCAGTGGGCGAGGAGCTCCTGGGCCGGGTGGTCAATCCGCTGGGTCAACCTCTGGATGGGAAGGGCCCGATCAACGCCAAGCAATTCAACCCGGTGGAACGGAAGGCCGTGGGGGTCATTTACCGGCAGCCGGTGAAAGAACCGCTTCAGACGGGCATCAAGGCGATCGACTCCATGATTCCCATCGGCCGCGGGCAGCGAGAGCTGATTATTGGCGACCGCCAGACGGGAAAGACGGCCATTGCCATCGATACCATCATCAATCAGAAGGACTCTGATGTAATCTGTATTTATGTGGCCATTGGGCAGAAGGGTTCTACCATCGCCCGTGTGGTCAAGACGCTGGAAGATTACGGTGCGATGGATCATACCATCGTGGTCTCTTCCACGGCAGAACAGCCGGCACCGCTGCTTTACATTGCACCTTACGCCGGCTGTGCCATGGGCGAATATTTCCGCGACAAAGGAATGCACGCGCTGGTCATTTACGACGATCTGACCAAGCATGCCTGGGCGTACCGTCAGGTGTCGCTCCTTTTGCGTCGTCCACCGGGCCGCGAGGCGTATCCGGGTGACGTTTTCTACCTGCACTCACGGCTGCTGGAACGGGCGTCCAAACTGAGCGACGAACTGGGCGGCGGTTCTCTTACCGCTCTGCCTATCATTGAGACCCAGGCTGGCGATATTTCGGCCTATATTCCCACCAACGTGATCTCCATTACAGACGGCCAGATTTATCTGGAATCGGAGCTGTTTTACCGCGGCCAGCGTCCAGCCATCAATGTGGGACTCTCTGTGTCCCGTGTGGGCGGGAATGCCCAGATCAAAGCGATGAAGAAGGTGGCCGGAATGCTCCGCCTGGATCTGGCGCAGTACCGCGAACTGGCGGCCTTTGCCAAGTTCGGGTCCGATCTGGATAAGGCCACCCAGGCCCAGCTCACCCGCGGTGAGCGGATGGAGGAAATCCTTAAACAGGATCAGTATGAACCTCTGCCGGTCGAAAAGCAAGTGGCCATTATCTTCCTGGGCACCAAAGGATTTCTGGATCCGGTGCCACGGGAAAAGGTGAAAGA
>MTOL01000099.1 GCA_002011685.1 Deferribacteres bacterium JdFR-76 | reverse complement strand
TCCGGTAAAAAGTCGAGGATTCCAATCCCTGAACCCAGAGCTTTGTGGACACAAAATGCTCTCCCGGCATCTCCAGGCCGAGACCAACCATATACTCCATTGGCTCCGTACTACGCTGAAAACGCTTGACAATCAGAGCAATCCTCCCTAACATGATGGAAGTGATTGGCCCTCCTGCAGAGCCTGAGAAGATATGGCATGCAGACATCACCTAAAAAAGATGACAACTAAACTCCGGATCGTTTCTTCAAAATTCAGTTTCAAATGCAAAACATCGAATAAGGCCGGCTGGAGATGAGTTTGGATTCTACAGAAAAGGAAAGGAAAACAAAATGAATGCACGCATCCGATTTTCGACATCCGAAATCAGGGAGAGGATAAGCCCGTCCGAGGTGAAAGGGCTTCAACTTCTCAATCTTGCCATGCTGGGTGGACTGGTGATTTTCGCTTTGCTTCTGCTTTTGATTTATATTCCAATGGGGCAAACCACGCCGCCGAGTCCAGACAACCGGATGTTTCTGGAACTTATGCGCTGGGTCTTTATTTTTTCTGCACTGCTGGGGATTCTGGTGTTTAGCCGTTTCCCCACAATCTGGTTCCGACCCAGCCGCCTGCAGAAACTGCTGCAGGATATGTCGGCCGGTGACCAGGAACAGGACCCTGAAAATACGCTGAAGATCTTTTTTCAGCTTTACCGGCAGCAACTACTGATCCGGCTGTTCATCCTTGAAGGAGTGGCCCTGTTTGGGCTTGTACTGCTCAGCTTTTATATTTCCATGGGATATGAAGGAAGCGGACCATTCATTCTGATCCTTCTAGCTCCGCTTTTCGTTTTTATTTTCTTCACGTTCCGAAATTTTCCGCAAAGGGAACGGATCGCTTCATTCATTGAAGAGCACATCCAGAGAAAGCTCCATTGATAGTGCGGCTCCACCCCATGGCCAGTTCCGTGGGCTGTGGGATGAACAGGAAAGCTGAATCACGGAATTTCACCCCCGTCTGCACCATTATGCTGCTGAAAAGAGCGGCGTGCACAGAAGCGGAACTTTTTTTACAAAATTGCACCGCAAGCCGTCGGCGTTCCGCTTCTTCACACAGGCAACGGGCCATGCCGGCATGTTGTCGAAAGAAGCCTGGAAAAGCTAATCCCGGCTACGGTTCTGGGTACGTCCCCTCAAAAATCGGATCAGCTGGAGAAAGGCAATGGCACCCATGCTGACCAGAAGAAAGCGGACAATCCATTTCTCCAAAAGCTGGATGTCGGCCACCAGCAGCAAGGCCCATTGGCCCAGCAGATGTCCTATACTCCCATAGAGAACCGTCCAGACGACGGCTCCCAGCGCATTCCAAAACAAATACTTTTTCCGGGAGACGGCCGAAAGTCCCAGCAGGGCCGGAATCACTACCCGGAATCCGTACATAAACCGCATCAAAAAGATCACAGCCGACTCTCCTTTACGGAGAATGGGCTGAACCCTATGGACCCGTGCTCCAAAGGCCGGGAATTTTTCCAGCCAGACGCGCCCTTTCCAGCGGGCCAGGTGAAAGTAAAGCTGATCTCCCAGAAAGGTCGCCAAGAATGCAGACAGAAAAACACCAGTGATGCTCAGACGGCCGGTCCGTGCCAGCATCCCGCCCAGAACAACGGGCGTTTCGCCTTCCAGCAAAGCCCCAATAAAAATAAGAACATAACCATGTTTCAAAAGCAGATCTTCCATAGCCGGCAGGATATACATAGAAAAGCGGCCAGAAATGGCGGCGCCTGTCCGTTGCGCTGGATTAGCCCGGCGGCCAGGTCATCCGGCGGCCGCCGATCAGGTGCAGGTGAATGTGGTAAATGGCCTGACCGGCATATTTCCCGGTGTTGATTACCAGCCGGAAGCCTTTTTCATCCACACCCAGCTGGCGAGCAATGTCTTTGGCCCGGACCAGCATCGCCCCCAGAACGCCCCGGTCTTCCTCCGTAACATCCAGAACCGATTCAATGTGCTTTCTGGGAACGATCAATACATGAACCGGTGCCTGGGGATTGATATCATGGAAGGCAACAATCTCCTCGTCTTCATAGACAATCTGGCTTGGCATTTCGCGTGAAACAATCTTGCAAAACGTACAATCCAGCATTGGCTCTCTCCTCTTGGCTTTTACTCCTCCTAACATTCCCCGAATGCTTGCAGGGCAAGTGTTGTTAGTGCGATGGCGGCCGTTTCGGTCCGCAACCGCCGTTCCCCAAGCGAGACGCTCAGAAAACCGCGCTCCTCAAATAGAGCCCGTTCATCCGTGCTGAACCCGCCTTCTGGCCCCACCAGAAGGGTAACCCGGTACAGGTCGTACACATCCTGGCGCAGTTCGGCAATCCGGGTCCCTACCGTATGATCGGAATCCGCGTCGCCGTAAAGAACCGGCCGCTCCAGCTCATCCAGCGCCATTTGCAGAGAATCGTGCCAGCGGATCTCCGGAAGGATGGAGCGCCCCGCTTGTTTCAGGGCAGCAATGGCGATCCGCTGCCATCGCTCCACCTTTTGCGCCGAACCGGTCACCGTCGAATAGCGTGACGGGAAAAAAACCATCCGCCGGACACCCAGCTCGGTGGCCTTTTCCACCAGCCAGTCCAGCCGCTGCGGCTTGATCATTCCTACCGCCAGCGTAATGGTTATGGCGGG
>MTOL01000435.1 GCA_002011685.1 Deferribacteres bacterium JdFR-76 | reverse complement strand
CTTCTCGATTGCCCGCCACACCCGCCGTTGCAGCTCATTCCGTTCCAGATCTTCTTCCGGACCTTGTTCCCGGGACGGGAGCGCCAGTACTTCATGTTCCGGAATTTCGCTAAAGCGCAAGACATGCCGTTTTTTTCTGCGCAAAAAATTAAAGCACAGATTTCTCAAGATCTGATAATACCAGGTAAAAAACGCTTTATCCAGCTCAAATGTTCGGATGTGCCGGTAGGCGCGCACAAACGCTTCCTGCGACAAATCCAGCGCGTCCTCCGGAGATCCAACCAATCCCAGCGCAACATAATAGGCGCGCTGCATGTAGCGCTTCACCAGGACACCAAAGGCCTGAGGATTTCCCCGCTGCGTACGTTCAATCAAATCCCGGTCCTCTAATGCTTCCAAACCTGTTGCACTGGTGTTCATCATTTATTTATACCCATTTGCCGAATAAATATTCACCAAACAAATCAATATAATTGACTCTGTTATCATTTCAAAACACAATTTCAAGTATCCGGATTCTTTCTACTTTTTTTATTCGCTAGGCGCTGCTCCGAAAAATTGCCGCCTGCAAACCGTTTCAACATAATTTTTTCGTATCTTTTTGTCGAAAAAAGCATTGAAAGCCGGAATGAAAGTTCATAAATAAATCTTAGAAAAAAAGAGCGCCTTGGAGGGAGGTGAGTCTAAATGAGGAGGGAGCGCGAAGAAAACAACGAGGCGCTGAAACGGTTTTTCACAAAATGGTTGACAATTGCTTTTAGCGATATCCAGATGTTTGACCGGCAGATTGTTCTTTATATTGCCGAGGTGTTGAGCCGGTTTGCCCGGAGTGAAAATCTGTACCGGATTAAAAGGCTGCCGCACCTGCGGCCGCAAACCGTGGTGGAAATGTTGCTGGAAGCGGAAATCCGCAGCCGCCCCTCCGAGCCGGAGTTCGACCCATTCGGTGAACGGGATATCCGCAAGCATCTGGCCGATTTTGCCCTGTTCATGACGGGCATTTTCCGGGAATATATCCAGCGGATTGGCGTTTTGGATCTCATTGGCGTTTTGGATCTCTATATGAGAGAAGGAAGCGAGTCGTACCGCAAGGTTTATGAATTTGACTCCCTTCTGGCCCANCCTCAGGCCCACATCTTCAACCAGCTGGGCCACAAGTTTGAAATGTATTCTGGCGGTATCAATTACATGCGGAAGGTGTATTTTGACAACAAAATGCCGCCCGGTATTCCGCCGCACATCCTGAAGGCTTTCTACCTATCGTAAAAGAATTCCGGTTCAACTCTTTTGCCCCGGAGAACGTCTCAGAAAAGAGAATGGTGCTCTACGGTCCCGTTCCCTATCCCAAAACCTTTTCGTAAAATTTGAGATATTTGGGCACATGGACCTCGGGCGCAAATCTTTCTACCACCCACCTTCTGGCGTTTTCGGAAAACCGGCGGTGCAGTTCAGGATTGGAAAGCAGGCGGATTGCACTTTCCGCCATGGCATCTACGTCTCCCACCGGATGAAGATAGCCGGTTTCGCCATGTTTCACCACCTCCGGAATCCCCCCCGCATCGGATGCAATTACCGGACAGCCGCAGCTCATGGCCTCCAGCGCTACCAAGCCAAAGCTTTCTTTCTCGCTGGGCAAAAGAAAAAGATCGGAGAGCGCCAGAATTTCTTCCACATAGTCTTGATTTCCCAGAAAATGCACCCGGTACTGCAAGCCCAGTTCCAGAACGAGATCCTGTGCCAGGTTCCGGTCCTGGCCCTCGCCCACAAGAAGGAGTACCGCCGGGATTTCTTCTTGAATGCGGGCAAAGATGTGGATCACATCGCCAATGCGCTTTACCGGACGGAAGTTGGACACGTGAGTAATGATCTTTTCGCTGGGGCGGGCATACAGGTCCCGGTTCTTTCCTTTGCCCGGAACAAACCGGCGGATATCCACAAAATTGTAAATCACCTCTATGGGACGCGTAATTCGGAACTGTTCGACGGTCTGGTCTCGCAAAAAACGGGAAACGGCGGTCACACCATCGCTTTCCTGAATGCTGAAACGGACCACATCGTAGAAAGAGCGGTCTAGTCCCACCAGTGTAATGTCCGTCCCGTGCAGAGTGGTCACGACCTTTGGCGCCCGGTTTTTCAGCATCTGGCGGGCGACGTAGGCCGACAGTGCATGAGGAATGGCATAGTGGGCGTGCAAAATGTCCAATTTGGAGGCTTTTGCCACCTCCACCATCTTGTTAATCAGGGCTACCGCAAATAGCGGATGCCGGAAGAGTGGGTAGGAGTACAGCTCCACCTCGTGAAAAAAAAGATTGGGATAAAACTGGCGGAGGCGGAAGGGCACTGAATAGCTGATAATATGGACCTGGTGCCCCTTTCTGGCCAGTTCGATACCAAGTTCGGTGGCAACTACGCCGCTACCGCCGTGTGTCGGATAACAGGAAATTCCAATGTTCATGGTTTTCAGGCCCGATCAAAAATCATAGCGCAAGAAAAGCGTGGGATTTGTTTGATTGTAACCTGGATCCTCACCGATGTTAATTTCCCATTCGGTTCCAAACCAGAAACGCTTGCCCAGACCAAAGCGTTCAAGGCTCAGGACCAGCTGCGGCTCAGCCATAAAAAATTTGCCAAAATCGTTCTTCCACCAGTCAAAATAGCCGAGAAACTGCCAGG
>MTOL01000106.1 GCA_002011685.1 Deferribacteres bacterium JdFR-76 | reverse complement strand
CGCCTGAAAAGTTTGCTAAGGAAAAAAACGAATGGCAAAAGCGCTAAAACGGTCGGCCCATATCGACAATCCACTCGCTGCGGCCGTTTTCATTTACCGCCCACTCCAGGCGCAGTACGTTGGAATACGGCAGTACAAAATGCAGCCCGATTCCGGCACCACGTGGCCAGCTGCTCAGCGGCCCCGGGCCCCGGCGTCCGTCCCAAACACTCCCCGCTTCCAGAAAAATACCCGCATATACGTCCAAGGTCATCCGGCGGAAATAAGGCTTTAATGTTTCCGGAACCGCAAACGAAACGGGCAGTCCCCGCCGCAGAGGAAGTCGCATTTCCATGCTCAACAAAGCGAGATTTTCCCCGGAGAAAATCTCATAAAAATGGCCGCGCAGCCGTTCTTCATAACCCAAGTATACCCGCTGGTAAACAGGAACGCTGCCCCGGTTCAAGACAGCCAGAATCCTCGAAGCCAGAATGGTTCCGAAGACCGGTGCATAGGACCGCATATCCAGCCGCCAGTTCCGGAAGGTGCGGGTTCCATTCAGCAGTGCGTAGGCTCCCATCTGAGCTTGCCACTGTACCCCGGATGCCGGATAATCCCAGCGGTCACGGGTATCCCATTTTACCTGAAACAGCAGCGCTCCCACATGGTCTCGCTGCCGTTGCGGATTCCACCGCAGGGCAGTTCGGTTCAGCCGCACCTGATCATACAGAACCGTAACGTCCGTATACCAGTAGATTCCGTGGCGGCGGCCAATTTGCCAGGTTACAAGCTGGTGGTGTTCCGTCTGGTCCTGCCACCGCGGTTCACGGTTTCGGATGGTCTGATTGCGCCATTCCAGTACGGTATAGCCGCGCAAGGCCCCTCCGAACCAGCGGTTTTCGTAACGGAAGGAAAATCCGGGATTGTAGCCGACCCATCCCATTCCGTTGGCGATGATATGCTTCCCCCACAGGTTATTGTGTATTAATCCAGCCCCGTAGGACCATTTTTTCCAGCTGCGCTCATTCATGAACAGCAGCGGAAACGGATAAAAGTGCAGGCGTTCCCAAACGCGGATGCGCAGAATCAGCTCGCTGCCGCGCTTCACCACGGCAAACTCCACGTCGTTAAAAAGGCGCAGATTGTAGATGCGCAACCGTGCCCGCTCCAGCTCCCGGACCGTAACGCATGCTCCCGGTCCGAATTCCAGTTCCCGCAGAATAACNTCATCCCGGGTGTGAACGTTGCCTTCAAGCGCAATGCGGCCAATGCACAGGGTGTCGTCCGGTCCAAACTGTTCAACAGGATAAATTGTCTGTGCGGCAAGCGGGGAAAAAACTCCTCCACATCCCGGAAAAAAAAGCACAAAAACAAAAAAGAACACGATCCGCCGTTCAAAAACGCCGGCATTCTTTACCATTTGGGCAGTACCCGGAAGGTTACACGCCAGGGGTCTCCATAGCCATCTAGGCGGTGAGCAAAATCCACCCGAAGAAAATCGCCGGTAACCGAAAGAGAAACGCCTACATCTGATTTCCACTCCCGTTTTTCCGACGCGTAATACGGAGCCCCGGGCGGCTGCCCGTCAAACCGGTTCCAGAGCGCACCCACCTCATAGAAAAGAGTCAGTCCTAGGCTGCTGAAAAACGGAATCCGCTGAAGCGGAATTTTCTGGAGAAGATCTCCCCCCAGCGCATATTCGAACCGGCCAAACACCAGATTGTTGCCATATTTCAGCTCACGGTCGCGGTATCCCCGCAGAGAGCCCACTCCACCCAGGGTCATCAGATGTCTGAGATCGGTGGAATCCCATCTCTTCCCGAAGCGGCCAGTAAAGATAAACCGCTGGTTGCCAACCGTAGGCTGAAAAAATTTTATGGTAACGAACAAACCGGTGTTGGCCAGATCGGAATCTCCCCCCAGAAAGCCGCCGCCTTTCTCCAGGGCCCCCTCCATGTACCAGCCCTGAACCGGAAAGATGGGATTGTCCAGCTCATCGATGATCCATTCGATACGGAGGCGGTTCTCCCTGCCGTTCTGGACCGGCGGATTGGAACGGAATGTTTTGTTTTTTCCCAGGAGATGCCAGCTGGCATTCGTTCTGGCTGTACTGTACGATGCAGCGGAGAACTCTGCCCGCAGATGAAACTTTTCTCCAAATGCCTTTTGGATCCAGATTTTGGCCCCCTCCTGCCAGTAGTAATCCAGAAAGTCTTCCCCGAAAATAGCTGCGGCAAACGAATTTTCCAGCCGCCCCATAATCCAGCCGTCATCAGAACCCAAATCCCGAAAGAGTGTTCCCCCCAGACGCGTATGGGCCGGAAACGGAAGCTTCCACTCCAGCGACACATTGTAGCCCCACCGCTTGCTGGCCAGGCCGTATCCGGCATCTGCGGAAAGGGACAGCGGTCCGTTTTTCCGGTTCCGCACCGTAACCCCGAACGCTGCAAAAAAGCCCTCCACCCGGTTGTACCGGACAGGTGAATAAAATTCGCGCCGTGGTTCGTCTTCGAAACCGAACACATCCGCTTTCGGCTCAACTTTAAACTGGGCCTCCACCGGCGCCAGCCCCAGCAAAAATACAACCAGACCGCTCAAAAAACAGACAGGCCTCTGCATTACCGGCCTCCCTTCTATTTCTTTCAATTTACGGCCACCATCCCGAACATCAGCCAATCTGGCGTACGAGCTCTTTGTCCAGC
>MTOL01000038.1 GCA_002011685.1 Deferribacteres bacterium JdFR-76 | reverse complement strand
TTTTTCGTAGATCAGCTGTGCATCCCGCTTTTTGTGCTTCCACATTTTGGACAGCACACTGGACGATAGAAAAAACGCCAGAATGGGAATTCCCCATTGCCACTGGCCTACCCCAAATATCAAACTCCCCATGAGGAATGTTCCGGCAGCACCGCTGCTATTCAGAAACCCAATCCTGTAAGACAGCAGAGCAATTGCAGCAGCCAGAAGCACGGCTCCCACAAACCCGGCAAGGGCCGATTCTGGCTGGGTAAGGAAAAAATGCAGCACAAAAGCCGCCCCCAGCGGCGCGGTAAGGTTGTCTGAGCCGTTCCAGGAGACCCCCTCCAGCAGGGTTGCAAACAGGGCGGTTACCGCCGCCGTTCCCAGGATCGCCGTGCCGCTGAGCTGAAAAACCTGAGCGTGCGGTAGCCAGCGGAGCCCGGCCGCAGTGATAAGAAAGCTGCACAGAAACATGGCCAGAGAACCTTCAACGGATTTTGTGTCGGAGCTCAGACGATACCGGTGCGGCGACGGAATCGCTTCACCAACCATGGCAGCCACGGCGTCGGCGATCGCCAGGATCAACATGGCAATTTGCAGGACGGCCTGATAGCCGTTCCAGAAAAAAACCACCAGGACCAGAAAAGACAGGGGGTAAAAAACCGTCCCAAGAGTGGGACGCGATGTATCGTGCATGCCGCGGAAAGTTTCCAGGTGCAGAGCCAGGCTATTCACCAGAATGAAAAAGAGTGAAAGGACGATGAGAGGCAAGGGAGAGGTGAAAAGGTAGGGCGTAAAAAACACAAGCACACCGGTAGCAATATGAACCAGTTTCCGCGTAAATTCTCCGGGCCAGTTCAGTGAAATCCGCAACCGGTCTGCCACCCCAATGAATAGAAAAAGTCCTAAGGCCAGCAACAAAAGCAAAAGCCACTCATTCATGGGTTGTGCTCCGATTATTAAATTTTGCCGGATCGATTAACAATTAAGAAACTACTTGCGGGAAAATCAATATCAAAGTTCGGACGAGCATGAACTTTCGGGATCGGTGGCCAATTTTTGGGCCGTCTCTGCAGGCTATAGGAAATTTTTGCCGTGTAATCTGAAATGTAAGAAAGGAGAGCGGCGCGTTAAGTTATCCACACTTGTCCACACTATCCAGATGTGAGTCGGTACGTGTGCATGAAATCAAGGGGTTACAACCATTTGAAAGGAAGTTTAAAAAAAGTAATAGGCCAGGAAATGATTTTTCCGATGGTCATAACTATAAAAATAACAATGTGATATGCTCCGTGCAGGTATTTATGGGAAAAGGAAACATCGGATGCGATTCAAAGAGAAGCCAGCATGAAAAGCCGGTACAAGTTATCCACACCATCCACAAGTTATCCACAGGTTATCCACAACTCGTCCACTTCCACTAAACCGCGGATTGTCCTCTGGTGTGCGGGAAATGCTCCTCTGTGACGGTGTGTTTCGTCCTCTTGCCTACGATTTGGATAAGCAGGGTTTGCAGAAGTATCTCCATGCGGCTATAGGGTCCGAAGGCCGTCCGAGTAAGGGGGAAATATGCACCGAATTTAATGGTATTTTACACTTTTTTCTGTTAGTTTCACTGAAAAAATAAAGTGCTGACGGTTCGGATTGGATTTTTCCGGTTTGCTGTTATGAAATATCCACAGTTCCATAGTGAGCTGCTGGCGGGAAATTTCAAAAGCCATGCGGCAGTCATCCTGCTTCTTTTGGCCGGGGTAAACTGCCTAGCGTTTGCTGCAAATGGGTCGGTACAGAGTATCGCGTTGCCTTTTTCTGAAGCAGAGGTGGATACCCTTATCCGGGAGGGGATTCGGGCCACGATCTTGCAGAAATTCGACCGCGCGGATTCGCTCTTTCGGATGCTGCAGCGCCGCAACCCCGATGATCCTCGCGCATTTTTCTATCAGGCAGCTGCACTGCAATCCCGGATGATGGATGCGGAAGATTATTCACGGGAGAAGGAATTCTTGCAACTCATTGAAGAAACCGTTCAGCGGGCCGACCGCATCCTGAAGCGTTCACCGGGCAATGCAGCGGCCATGTTTTTCAAAGGAGCCGCTCTCGGCTACCGGGGGTTCTATCATGCCCAGCGCAAGCGGTACCTCAAAGGGATTAGGGATGCCCTCCGCGGCATCGGATTTCTTAACCGTGCCGTCCAGCTTGATTCTGCCTTTTATGATGCGTATCTGGGGATCGGAACATACAAGTACTGGCGCAGTCGTCTTACGGAATTCCTTCACTGGCTTCCCTTTTTTCCTGACAAGAAAGAAGAGGGAATCCGGTTGATCGAGTTGGCCGCACGGAAAGGCCGGTACGGGCGGGATGTGGCTGCCAATGAGCTGATGTGGGTGGAATTGGACCGCAAAAACTACTGGCGAGCTCTGGCCATTGGCCAGGAGATGTTGGAAAAGTATCCGGGAAGTCGATTTTTTATGTGGCCCATGGCCGAAGCATATTTCCGGTCCGGTCAGTTTTCCCGGGCTATCGAACTGTTCCGTCGGCTGATGGAAAGTTACCGGAAGGAGCCCGAAAACAACCACTATAACGAGATTATTTGTGGGTTGCGGATTGCCCAAGCGTATCTGAAGCTGGGTTTGGAGCGGCGGGCGTGTCAGCAAGCACGGGAGATGCTGGCCCTGCCACTGGCAGCCGAGGTAAAGAAAAGGCTT
>MTOL01000033.1 GCA_002011685.1 Deferribacteres bacterium JdFR-76 | reverse complement strand
CACCACAAAATCGGCAGATTGAACCTTAAAAGAGAATTCCAGCCGCTGTCCGGTTTGCACACACACACTCCCCGGTCCGTTCAGCCTGTAGCTTCGGGACAGATATTGGAATAGGCACAGTAATGACAATTCATTAAATTGGGCGTGGCGTCATACTGGCGCTGGCGGATTCCGGCAGCCGCCTTTTCGATTTTCTTTTTAATGTTTTCGATCATTTTTTCGGTAACGGCCGCCGTTCCGACCAGCCCTGATTCCAGAAAATACAGCTTAACCCGAACGGGAAATTCGCCGTAAAGTTCCCTGTAAGCTAGGGCGTAAAGGGCCAGCTGATCGCTATCTTTGGCGCGGCGGTCTGCTTTCTCCTGTTCATGCACAGTGGAAGATTTGTAGTCGATAATCTCGATTCCATCTTCCGCCTGATCGATACGGTCCCAGCGCCCAATGATTCGGTTATTGCCCCAGAAAAAACTGAATTCCTTTTCCACATACAGAGGGAGGCGGCCGTCGGCTTCTTCGCGTTCAAAAAAGCGTGCCAGTGCCTCGCGTCCGGCGTTCAGCCGCATTTCTTCATGCTCGCGGGAGAGAAACCCTTCGGAGCGCCAGCTGGCCTCAAAAATCTGAATCAGATCGTCCAGGGTAACGGGCAGAGACCGCATTTTTCGGCGCAGGTATTCATCCACCGCNTCATGCAGGGCTTTTCCGTAAATGACCGTGTGATGNGGCAGAATGGGAACCCGCAAAATGTGGATGTATTTGTATTTCAGCGGACAGGTTAGGTAATCGTCAATTTGCAGGAAGCTGAGGGTAATCACCTCGCTGTCCGGTATGGGTGCGAAC
Source organism: Deferribacteres bacterium JdFR-76 (assembly GCA_002011685.1). Taxonomy (GTDB): domain Bacteria; phylum Zhuqueibacterota; class JdFR-76; order JdFR-76; family JdFR-76; genus JdFR-76. Next base: position 1,851 of record MTOL01000033.1, on the reverse strand, counting down.
GGATCGTGAGTGCTCACGTCCACCGGCGCATGCCGAGCGATGCGTTCTTCTGGAGATGTGCGGACATACTCGGCATCCGCCACAGGTTTGTCCAGGGCCTCCCGCACAAACTGGCTGATTTTGCGCGGGCGAGCTCCGCCGTAATCGCGGGCACTGGTAAGGTACAGCTCTTTCTGGGCCCGGGTCATTGCCACATAAAACAGCCGCCGTTCCTCCTGCAAGTGGAAATCTTTGGAAGGCAGCGGTTCTTTGACCAGTGCGTCCGGCAAAGGAATCCGTTCCGGCCGCTGGTTGTGGGGAAACTTGTTCTGCACCAGGCTAACCATAAACACGACTGGAAACTCCAGCCCTTTTGCGCGGTGCACCGTCAGGATCTGGACAGCATCCTCATCCAGGTCTGCCTCTGCCGTGGCCGGATTGTCCCCTGCTTCGATCAGCAGATCAAGATGCGTCACAAAATTGGTCACCCGGTCCACCTGAGCAATGTAGCTGAAGTTATGGACGATATCGAAAAATTTGGCGATGTTTTGCGCAGCGAAGTGGGAATCGCCATCGCGCCGGTTGGCAAGGGCTTTGAGATAGCCGCTGCGGTGCAAAAATTCGTACAGAACCACGCCCGTGGGCCGCTCACGGCTCAGCTGCATGTAAAACTGCACGTCATCTACAATTTTCTGGATGGTAGCCCTGGATTCACTCGAGAGGGACTTCAGCTCTTCAAATTCATCCAGATGTTCGAATATATGATACAGCGGCAGATTTTTCCGCTGTGCCAGCACATTGCAGCGGACCAGATCCGTCATCTTCAGCCGGTAGATTTCAGAGCTGGCCAGGTAATGCAGCTGGACCGAATCTTCAAAATTCGCCACCACACGCAAAAAGGCCAGCAGCAGTTTAATTTCCGGTCGCTGGTACAAGCCCTTGCTCCCTGAAAAACGGAAGGGAATCTCTTTCATATTGAGGGCGCGCATAAACGGGTCGGCATCGTTATTGGCCCGCACCAGGATGGCAAAATCGCGGAACTGATATCCTTCTGCTTCCTTCCGTTCCAAGATCAGGCTGGCCACCGCATCCGCCTCGCTCGTCAGTGTATCGAAATGCAGGTGACGCACAACAGGCGGGCCATCATTGACGGCTCGAAGCTGTTTATCTACCCCGATCTTCACTTCCAGCCGGTCGGGATTGTTGTGCTGGATTAGCCGGTAGGCCGCATCCAGAATAGCCTGTGTAGAACGGTAATTGTCCACCAGCACCACAGTATGGGCATCCGGAAAAGTCCGGGTAAAATCCAGAATGTTGCTGATGGCCGCACCCCTGAATTTGTAAATGGACTGATCGTCATCCCCTACGACGGTGATATTCCGGTGCCGTCCTGCCAGCAGCTGAAGCAGCTGAAACTGGGCATAATTGGTATCCTGAAACTCATCCACCAGGATGAAACGGTAGCGCTCCTGGACTTCTTTGAGCACCACCGGATTTTCCCGCAGCAGCCGCAGCGGCAAAGCGATTTGATCCCCAAAATCCATTTTGCCTTCGCGGACCAGGAGTTCCTGATAGAGTTTGTACGTCCGGGCCAGCTCCATTTGCCGCCGCGCCTCGGTTTGCAAGGTCTCGTCCTCAGGGTGTTCCTCCGCCTCCTTCAGAAGCCGTTCGGCATAGGCAAGATATTCTTCCGGTGCAATATCTTCATCTTTAGCCCGGCTGATGAGTGCCAGCACCTCTTTGATGAACTGAGTAGGGTCGCCCAGCGGACGGTAATATTCCAGCGGAAATTCAAACAGATGTTCCCGGAAAAAAATGTACTGTTCGGGCTGGGAAAGAACCTGCATCTCCGGCGGCAACCCCATTTCCAGG
>MTOL01000157.1 GCA_002011685.1 Deferribacteres bacterium JdFR-76 | reverse complement strand
GCCGTTTCTCGGGAATAAATGCCAAGTCAAGCCGGTAATGCACGATATCGAATGCCTTCTGAGGTTCGGCATGGGAAGGACCTTCCAGAAATTTCTGGGCTGGTGCTACGGAAGGAAACAGTAACGAAATAGAAAAAAGAATGGGCCACCAGTGCTTCATTGTATGTCCTTTCTACTAATTGGTTGCCTGAAATTTACCATGGAGGATCAGGAAAAGCAATAACTTTCGGTCGAGCAACCGGTGCGGATACGGAGAACGGGGCTGTGGGAAAAGTTTTTTGCTTATCTGTGATCAACAACAGGGAGGGGATGGTCGCAGTGATTAGATACCAAAACAGTGCTTGGAGTAGAAAATGGGACGGTTTTAGAGCATGTGGCGAAACATGATAACCAGATGGATCGGGAAGATGGGGATGTCCTGAAAAAAAGAGGCGGAAAGGTGGGGAGCACTTCTGTCGGCATAGGGGAGGGGAACGCCGGTGGTTCAAGTGAGGGTGAGGCACAGCGAGGATGGACAATTTTCATTGCAGGTGTGTTGCGAAAATTGTAATTTGTGCTCGGCTGCTGTTCACGCAGCGTGTGTCGTATGCCGGAACGGGCATCTGGCATCTTTTTTGTACCGAATCCGTAGATAAAAAATGGTTTTGTGAGTCATTTTGCAGGCATGGTTTTTTGTGAACAGGACAGAAAGATGGGAGGCAACATGACTGGACAAAAACGAATTGCCGGAATGGTCCTGCTGGCTGTTTTATTCTGGATTACAGCGCCTCTTTCGGCCCAGATCGGGATGCTGGGATACGGCCAGGCGGTGAGGCAGGGGATGTTGATGGGGGGCATCGGCTTTACCAAGATTGATGATGAAAGCTATTTTACGGTTACCTTCCATCCCGAAATGGCTGTGGGAAAATTTGGTGTTGGTCTGAATGTGAATCTTCTGTTTAATACCCGAACCGGCGACATCCGCGCAAAGGATTGGGACGAGAGTTACGATTATTTCCGGCTGATCCGCTATATCCGCTATGGCTGGAAGGGCGATAAATTTTACACCCGTGTTGGAACACTGGATGCCGCACGGCTGGGGCACGGTTTTATCATGAATTTTTACACCAATGAGGCCAATTGGGACGAACGCAAAATTGGCCTGGAATTTGACATGGATTTCGGCCGTTTTGGCTTTGAGACCGTAGCCAGTAATCTGGGCCGGTTGGAAATTATTGGTGGTCGGCTGTATTTCCGGCCTTTAAGAAACGTAATTTCCGTACCTATTTTACGCAATCTGACATTCGGAACCACCTATGTAACCGATGTAGATCCGGACCGGAATCGGTCTACAAGCGGAGACGGGGTATCGGCTTACGGGGCGGATGTGGAATTGCCTATTCTTAACACCCGGATTTTATGGCTGGCTCCGTATGCCGATTGGGCCAAGATTCATAAATACGGATCGGGAGCGGCGGCTGGAATTGGATTGCAAATCCGCAACATTTTGGGATTGCTGCATCTGGAGGCTCGGCTGGAACGCCGCTGGCTGGGGAAAGAGTTCATGCCTTCTTTCTTTGATGCTTTTTATGAAATCGACCGCTATGTGCCTACCGGATCAATGGGTGGGATCTACAAAACCGCTAAACTGGCGCAAATTACGGAGGAAACCAAAGGGATTTTTGGGGAACTGTATGGCCGCTTGCTGGGGGTGGTGGATCTTGTGGGCAGTTTTCAGAAGCTGGATGGAGAGCCGAACAGTGGGGTTTTGCATCTGGCCGCAAGCGCTACCCGAGGACTGCCCGGCGTGGCATTTCAGGCGATGTACGACAAAACAGAAATTGGTACGTTCAAAGATGTGACCACACTGGACAATCGATCGGTAGCCAGAGTAAGTATCGGATATAAAATCCGACCGTATTTGATTCTTTTTATGGATTATATCTGGAATTTTGTGGAAGATGAAGAGACAGGGCTTTACAAGCCGCAGGAACGCTATGCGCCAAGGCTTGTATTTCAGTATAATTTTGGACTGTGACAAGCGACAAGGGGCCCTGATGACGGGCCCTTTTCTTTCGGTATGGCTCAGTGCTGGACAGGGGGAGAAGAATTCTTCCATTCTGTAGTTGAGAAGCCGAGCAGGGATCCCGCAGCAAACAGGGAGGCATTTTGTCTGTGAGAATGATAATACCAGGGTTTGGAACCCAGCTTTCTGTGAAGCAGAAAAAGCTGGTGCAGAAGTTATTCGATGGCATGCTGGACTGGTTTTTTCCGCGGATTTGTTTGCTCTGCGACCGCCGGATCGATCACAATACGGTGTTCCTTTGCGAGAGCTGCTGGGATGGCCTTCCCCCCAACCGGAACAATTCTTTGCAGGAACTCTGGCTATATCGGGAACACCCGGAAGAGGTGGCCCTGGACGGTATTTTTGCTTTTTATGCGTTTAACGAGTCTGTTCAAAAAATTGTGCATGAGATTAAATACCGGCGGCGGTGGCGGCTATGGAATGAATTTGCTGCGCAGCTACGGCATAGCTGGCCGGAATTGCCCTCCTTCCTCTCCAAAGTGGACCTGCTTATTCCTGTTCCCTTGCACAAAAAGCGTTTGAAGGAAAGGGGGTTCAACCAAAGTGCCCTGCTGGCCCGCAGTCTCGCCGGCCAGCTGCACATCACCTGGGATGAGGGGATATTACAGAGGACCCGCCATACGCGGTCACAGA
>MTOL01000400.1 GCA_002011685.1 Deferribacteres bacterium JdFR-76 | reverse complement strand
CCACGTACCCCAGATAACGTCCGCAGCCGGCCGCACACCGATCATTCATGAAAAAAGAGCGTACCACTCCCGTATCATCCAGCTGGATGGCTTTCGTGTCCTGTCCCCCAATATCCAGGATGGTCCGGGTTCCCGGGAAACAGGCATAGGCCCCTTTAGCGTGGCAGAGAATTTCCGAGCGGATCTGTTCCGGCGGAAAGGGCAACAACTGGCGGCCGTATCCCGTGCCCACTTGGGAACGAATTTCCAGATCCTCAGACTGTAGAGTCGCCAGGATCTCCTCTCTCGGGCCAGAAAAATACCCCTTTAGGGCTTCCTCTGGCTCCATCGGGAATACCTCATTTTCAATACGAACCAGCGCCTTGTCCAGAAGTCCCAGAAAAGGGTCAAAAGGGAGATCGCCGGCGGGCAGCGTGCGCTCCGCCTCTTCAAAAAAGAAGGCCAGCATCAGGTCCTTAAAAAAATGGGCCCGGTCCAGCAACACCTCGGCAATGGTTTCGCGGTTCAGCTTTGCCGAAACCCGGTCGCAAATCTCACGCACAGTTTCTACCCAGGTTCCGGACTGCTCAGCAGCCAGTTCCAGAAGCAAATCCCGCAACAGGGCAAATTTGTGCCGGTAATCTTCCAGATAGTAGAACAGCTCCAGATCCTGGCGTTCGTCGGGAGAAAGGCCGCAGAGATCACAGAGCAGAGAAAAGCGCGCCGCTGTCATCGCCTCATGTACGGCAATGCGGGTAGCCATATTGTAATTGCTGCGGGTGTTTGTGATGCCCTTTCCCAGAATACGGCCCTCTTCGTCCAGAACAACCGCCTTACAGGTTGTACTTCCTAGATCGATCCCGACAAAAACTTCCATCAGTGTTTCCTCTTCTCATCGATCATTTGAAAGTAGGAATCCAGCCGGTTCTTGATGTGCGCATAGGAAAAATACCGCGGGTCCACCAAATCTGATTCGATAAAGCCAACAGGCACGCCCGCCCTTTTTTCCACCTCCTGCAAAATAAGAAGCTGGCCCGCAGAAAATGAATTGCAGCTTTTGATGGAATTGATCAAAAACCCGTCGGCCCGATACTCCCGGACATAACGCACCAGCAGATCAATCCGCTGCGGCAAATTCAGGTTGGTGTAGCATCCCATGCAGTATCGTGCAAAGCTTTCTAGTGGACGGTCCGGGTCATGGCGGAAGCCATCTTCATAAATCCCGCCTACTTTTGTATAGGTAGACGCCACCACCACCGCATTCTGGCTGTAAAACATCTTCCAGAATTCCCGGAAATGGGTCCAGTTAGGCGGCCCTTCCACCACCAGACGGTATCGTTCTTCTCCGAGGGTCCCTTCGGGCGTCACCGGACCCAGGCCCTGCTCCATGCGGAACTGAATTTCTTCCCAAAGTTTGTGGTAATAGGCGGTAGCCTCTTCGGTTCCGCGGAACGCCGTAAAAATGGGCGAAATGTAATAAACCCCTCCGAAATAAGCATCAATCGGCGAGGGAACCTGTTTTGCGCTTTCCAGACAACGGACGAACAGTTCCTCTGCCTTCCGTGATTCCTCGCACATCCAGCGGATGCGGTCCGGATCGTACGGCTTGCCACTCACTTCCTCCATCGCTGGAATCACCTTCTCCCTCAGCTGCCGGACCACATAGTCCACCATCTCGCCCGTAACCTTTCCTTCCGCCTGATAGGGAACGTGCAACATCACGGTCCGACAGCCGTAAAGGGATTCGAGGTTTTCGAACCACTTCATGAACGTAAAACAACCGGTGTAGGACAGAAGAAGCAGATCCGGCGGCGGAATGGGCCTCCCCGTTGGCCCAATGTTGCCGGTCAGCATCATCCCCACGTCGCACTTTACGTATGTGCACACATCCTCGGAATGTCCGTGCTTTTCCGCTTCGTGAATAAATTGCATGGAGCGCTTCCGCATCCCCGACTGCAAAGCATTAATTTCCGGGTACACTGGCAGCATATCGAACGAAAGGATGAGCTCCGACAGGTTTCCCGGGACAAAAGTGTACACCACTTTTTTGCCACTTTCCTTCACCTGAGCCAGCTCATCAAAATAGCGGGTGAGCATATTTTTCTGAAGGATCATCGATTCATCTTTTTGCACGTCAGTCCTGCTCATAGAGTGCCTCCTTTCCCCACAGCCGGATGGAATCGCTGAAGGTACCCGCCTGTTCCCGGATGGGCCGGTACTGGCCCGTATTCTCCGCGTAGCGGAAAGACGTGTAAGGGATCTTCTCTTTGGCAAGGGCTTCCTGAAGGATGGGCTGCTCCAGCAGCGAAGGATCACAAAAAGATGGTGCTGCGAAAATGACGCCATCCGCTCGCCACTGGCGTATCATCGCCACAAGCTCCTCTGCCCTTTCTGCCGGCGACTGGAATTTAAAGGGCGCAGAGCGCGTGTTGTCGAATAATGCGTCCGATAGCGCCGAAAACGGATCGCCATTCTCCGGGATATCCTTCACAAACCAGTGCAGGCCAAGAAGAAGGTCGTGATTGACGATATAGCATCCGGCCTGCTCTATGGACCGCAGCAACCCGATCGGTGGCTGTTCGCAAAAAGCTCCCACCAGCAGCACACGGATGTTGTCCCGCTCCGGAAGGCGTCGCCGCTCACAGGCTTTCATGTAATCATCAACCAGTTGCGTATGCACTCCCGGAGGGAGAACCAGTGCGCTCCGGAAGCAGAAATAATAT
>MTOL01000258.1 GCA_002011685.1 Deferribacteres bacterium JdFR-76 | reverse complement strand
TGTCTGGGGAACCTGGCACTTGGAGGCTCAGGCCGGGTGGTTGGATAAAAAATTTGGGGCGAACTCCTTCTATTCTGCCCGCTTTCCTTACCAGTGGGAACATGTTACAACCTCTCTTGCAACGGTCCGGTTGTATCGTGAATACGGAGGGGGAATCATCCAGATTGGTGGCGCACATCGCCAGAATGATGATACGTTTGTTCTGGACAAAAACCGGCCGGCCTGGTACCAGAACCGACACCGCACACGGACAGAAGTGGTTGGGATGCAGTGGAACGGAAACAATCGCATAGGACGCTTTTGGCTGTACGGCGATGTGGCAACCGCTCTTATCCGCAGCAGCAATCTGGGTTATTACCGTCGGCACGAAGCGGTAATGGCTTTGGGGCAGCAGCTTTCCTCCTCCAGATTCCAAATTTCACTGAGTGGATCCGCTTACTGGATGAAGGGCCAGAAGTTCCATTTTTCTCCCGGCATTTCTGTTTTATACCGGATGGCCCACCGAGTGAGAATGTTTGGCTCCGTGCAGCACGGTTTTCGGATGCCTTCATTTACCGAGCTGTACTACCGGAGCCCTGCGAATGTAGGCAACCCTTATTTGCGTCCGGAAATCAACTGGACGTACGAAGCAGGTTTACGGCTAAATGACGGAACCTGGAAGGTAGAAGCGGCTGCATTTCAGCGGCTGGAACGGAACCTGATTGACTGGGTCCGTGAAAATGATATATGGCATGCCCGGAATTACCGGAACATGCAAGTTACAGGGTGTGAGCTTTCTTCCTTGTATCCTTTTCGGATCGGTGAGTTTCAGGGCAAGGTTTTTCTTGCGTACGCCTGGCTACGCTTCCGTCGGAACAATGCTTCTGGCGTGTCCAAATATGCATTCCGTCATTTGCCGCACCATTTTGTTGCGCAGTTCAACTGGCAGGTAGGGCGGGTCGGGGGCTTTGTAGGCTGGCGCGTCTGGCAGCGCTACGGGCAAAGTTGGAAAAACGTTGTCGATGCTTCGGTATATTGTCGCGTGGGACGGATAACGCTCCGGGCTGAGGCACGGAATCTCGCGGATCAGGCGTATGAGAATTTTCCAGGGGTCCCTGCGCCGGGCAGGTGGATCCGATTTTCTCTGATCTGGGATCGATCAGCAAAGGATCGGTGAAAAGCAGTCTTTTCCTTGCTGCCGCTACGGGAGGCACCATCTTCAGGGAAGTTTTTCGAAACGCGCCCGATGGCAGAACGGCGGCGCATTAACCCGGGAGGAAAACGGAACGGAAAATCGGCCTCCGACGGGCATGGCCAGCTCATCTTAAGAAGGGAAATCAAAATTCAATGGAAGAAAAAGAAGGGACATTTTATTTTGAAACACAAGGAACATACCTAACAGGAGACAAAACCAGCTGGAGATCTTGAAGTGCAGGAAAATGCATCATTGAGCAACAAACGCTTGAATTCCCTGCTGATCAAACCGGCCGGCCCGGACTGCAACATGGCCTGCACCTACTGTTTTTACCTGAGCAAGGCAGATCTCTTTTCCACAACGCCACGGCACCGGATGAGTCCCGATCTGCTGGAGGAGATGATCCGGCAGGCCATGGAACAGGGAGATCGTTTTCTATCTTTTGGCTGGCAGGGCGGCGAACCCACTTTGTTGGGACTGGATTTTTTTGAGCGGGCGGTGGAACTCCAAAAAAAGTACGGCCAGGGAAAGGTGGTTGGCAATGGACTGCAAACCAACGGATTGCTAATCGACAGCAAGTGGTCACGTTTTCTCCGTGAATACCGCTTTCTGGTGGGCCTTTCGCTGGACGGTCCGGAACATATTCATAACCGTTACCGGACGGATTCCGGGGGAAAAGGTACCTGGAACAAAGTGGTGGACGCAGCGAAGCGGATGCTGGATGAGGGTGTTGCTGTGAATGCCCTGGTGGTGGTGAATGACTATTCGGTGCAATTTCCGGAGGAAATCTACACGTTTCACAAAGAACTGGGGCTTCGATATATGCAGTTTATTCCGTGCGTAGAATTTCTTCCGGAAGAGAGGGCGAAACCCGCCCGGTTTACCGTTCCTGCCGAGAAGTACGGGGAATTTCTGATCCGGCTTTTCGACCTCTGGCGGTCCGACTTTTCAGGATACAGGGCCACTACATCCATCCGCTGGTTCGATGCGCTCATTTATTCATATGTGGGGCTGGAACCGCCAGATTGTACCCTGCAGCAGGAATGTGGTACTTACCTGGTTGTGGAACATAACGGGGATGTATTTGCTTGCGACTTTTTTGTGGAAACATCCTGGCGTCTGGGCAATATCCTGGAAGGCCGTCTTGGGGAATTTCTGAATAGCAAGCAGCAGTGGGAGTTTGGTCGAAGAAAAACACGTCTGCCTCAGGAGTGCATTGGATGTTCTTGGCTGCGCTACTGCTGGGGAGGGTGCCCGAAAGATCGAATGGTTCTGCCGGATGGCACACGGAAAAATTACCTCTGCGAGGCGTACAAAATGTTTTTTCGGCATGCCCACCGGGAATTGCAGCAGATCGCCCGGGTTGTGGAATGGCAGGTTGGACAGGAGATGGCAACGGGAGGTGCGGAAGCCTCGCAGAAGAATCGGCCCCACCGGCAGGTTGGACGGAATGATCCCTGTCCGTGCGGAAGCGGACGAAAATACAAATTCTGCCATGGGTACGGAAAACTGTAGAAATACGTATGGAGGATCATAACGTGCTGGACG
>MTOL01000422.1 GCA_002011685.1 Deferribacteres bacterium JdFR-76 | reverse complement strand
GGAGCCTGCCCGTGAAGGTTCTGCGAGCTGAGTAGCCCGCCTGCAGGGAACCTGGGGGTTTTATGGTTCAGCCAGCCGGTGTGTGTCCTCTGCCTGTTTTATCTGGATGCCGGCTGGCGCGGTTTTGGTAGCGGTTTGCGGGGAATCATCTCATCCCGCATCGCCGCATGGTACACAAACGAAGCCATGATAATGGAAGCCTGCATCAGATCGCTGCGAAAAACGTGGTCGTAAACATCCATGTTGGTGTGATGTGTTCTCCGGGAGTAGTCCAGCGGGTCCTGGATGAACTGGAATCCTGGTAGCCCAATTTCGTCGAAAGCCAGGTGGTCGGTACCGCCGGTATTGCGGATGGTGACGGTAGTTGCGCCCATGTCGTGGAAGGGTTCGAGGTAGGCCTCAAAAATGGGCCGGACAGCATCGTTACCCTGCAGGTAAATGCCGCGGATTCGTCCGCCGCCGTTGTCCAGGTTGAAATACACCGAAAGCCTGGCATGGTCTTTCTTCAATTCCATAGTTTTCCGATCACCGAAATGTTTTTTGATGTAGCCGCGGGAGCCCAGAAACCCCAGTTCTTCGGCATCCCAGAGTGCCACACGGATGGTGCGCCGCGGCTTTACCCCGATTGCCTTGAGGATGCGCACGGCTTCCATTACAACGGCACAGCCGGTGGCATTGTCCGTCGCGCCCGTTCCGGCATGCCAGGAATCCAGGTGGGCACCAAGCATAACGATCTGATCTTTCAGTTTCCGGTCGGTACCGGGAATCTCAGCAATGACGTTGTAACCGAGTGTGTCGTCGGTGGTGAATTCCACTTCGATTTCCGCTGCAATTTTTACCGGAATATTCTTTTCCAGCAGCCGGGCGAGCCGATTGTACTGTTCGGCTGCGAGTACGACGGTCGGGATTGCGGGATCTTCTCCCAGCTTGTAGGATCCGCCTCTGCTGACGTTAATGGTACCATCCTGTCCGCGGCTCCGGCGGATGACCAGGGCCACACCTTCTTCTTTCAGGAATTCGTTCAGTTTGCGGCGCAGTTGCCAGCGACGCCGGAATTCGGCCCGGCGCCTCCACCAATCCGGTCGCTCTCCGGGCATCCGCAAGAGGGACAGTTCGCGGAGTTCGTCTTCGGTGAAACGGCGTACGTCAGCGCGGTCTTCGGGTTCAATGGGTTCGGCGGTTCCAACAAGGACGATGGCGCCCGCAAGTTTTCCGCGGTATTTTTCAAAATCTTCTTCGGAATCGATTTTTAGCAGGACCGGTTCGCCGGACACGGGGCCGTTTGTTCCACCGACCCATGCCGGTGGGAAGCCAAGCAGCGGTTTGTAGCTGGGTTCCAGAAGCTCGAGCCGGAATTTTTTCAGCACCCAGCCGCGACCGAGTGTGCCCCATGGCTCCAGATGCGCATTTTCCAAGCCGAATTCTGTGAGCCGTTCCACGCACCAGCGGGCTGCTTTCCGGTAGGCGGGACTTGCCGGAAGCCGGGGACCGTACACATCTGTGAGGTAAAAAAGGGTTTCCATCACCTTGGAATTACGGAATTCCTCCTGCTTGATTTTGGTGATGACCTGCAGATCCACGGGTTCTTTGGCGAGTACGGCCAGTGGCAAAAGAAGCAGTGCAGCCACTGCAATGCGCACAGAAAATCTCCGCATGGCTGAAACCCTCCCTGTTTGGTTTTTTAAGTTTCCGTATTTTTGCGGTGCGGGAGTGGAAGTGTAGCTCCCGCTTTTTCGGTGACCGGCTGCTGTCCCAGCAGAGGTAAGTACCGATTTGCATATTCCAAAGAAGGCGGAATCGGCATTACGGCCGACTGGCATGTCAGGTCCAAAAACCGGATGCGGGTCCGCAGAATGCTGGAAGCGGGAAAAAATGGGCGGGTTCATTCCATTGTTCTCCCGAAAAAACAGGTGGTTATGAATGTGTCGAAAGAAAAGAAACGCTGTACTGCCCCTCGAACGGGAAAAGACCAGACTGAAAGCTGCTGTGTAGAATGGCCTGTCTGGTCCCGTTTAATTACTTGGAATGTTGGTCCGCTGCGCGGCATGTTTTCGTTGCCCGTATTCTGTTCGGGATAACCGTTACCAAGCGATTCATTCCACAATATACATATTATTTCATCGCGGGGTTCATAGAAATATGTAAAAACGTGCAAAAATCATTATATTGTTGGGAGAAGCCGAAAAAAAGACAGCTTTCACCGGACAGATGCAGAGGACAGGTATATGCATGCCGCAGTACAGACCTGAAATGAAACCCTTCAGGGCGGAAGGTTCCGCTGAGTTGTTTCGGCAGGAAGTGCAGCAGAAGTCATGAACCGATCTCCGGATTTCCGGTCCTATTTTAGTCCACTGGTTTTGGGCTGGTTCTTCAGTCGGTTTGGGGAGCCGACGCCGCCGCAGTCGCGCGGCTGGCCGCTCATTGCCAGCGGCAGGAACACGCTCATTTTGGCACCCACCGGTTCAGGGAAGACGCTTGCGGCTTTTCTCTGGATCATTGATGAATTGATCCGGCTGGCGGAGGAAAGGGGAAAGGACATTTTCGAAGCCAACCCGCAGGGAGTTCACACCCTCTACGTTTCTCCGCTTAAGGCGCTCAACTACGACATCGAGCGCAATTTGTGGGTGCCGCTCCGGGGCATCCGCCAGGAGGCAGAGCGGCGCCATGTTGTTTTTCCGAAGCTGCGTGTGATGGTACGGACGGGCGACACTCCGCCTCATATTC
>MTOL01000174.1 GCA_002011685.1 Deferribacteres bacterium JdFR-76 | reverse complement strand
GCGCTGNCCCCGTTTCACCAGCACTCTAGACATATGGCCGTACAGGGTGCGAATCCCGTATCCGTGGTCGATAACCACAAACCGGCCATATCCTTTGGGATCGTAACCAACCCGCAAAACCACACCGTCCGCAGTGGCAAAAATAGGTGTCCCTTTTTCGGCGGCAATATCGATGCCATCGTGATGCCGAATCTGATCCACAAAGGGATCCAGGCGGTTGCCGAATTTGCTCTTCAGCCAGCCGGTGTTTACAGGGCGGATGGATGGCGTATGTCGAATCCGTTGCTGGTTCTCGCGGAGAACCCTTTCGATCTCCCTGAAACTCGAAAACTCAAGATCGATCTGACGGTCCAGTTTTTCCAGATCCATTTTAAGCGAAGAAACCCTGTCCCCGAGCACATCGGGCAATTCTTCCAGCACAAGATCCCGGTAATCAACGGTCCCACCAACCCCCACATTCCGCATGTCTTCGTCAATGCGTGGCAGGTCAACCAGAACACGCAGGTCATTATCAAACTGTTGCAGCTGATTGAGTCTCAGACGGATCTCTTTCATTTTACCTTCCATCTGAGCCAGCTGCGAGATAAGGACAATATTTTGCCGACGAAGCTCGGCAATTTTGGAATTCTGATAATATTTGACAATTGCTGCAGTAAGAAGGCCGATTACAACAAGGATGGATAAAACAAGACCAGCAAGAAGCGCGACCAGCGATTTATAACTTAAATTAACACTTTTTATTTCCGATTCTTCCGTTGAAAAATAAAGTAACTTGAGATTTTTAGAATCCATATGCTACCCTGCCATTCGGGTTTTCGCCTACCTCTTCGTCCCTCTCCAAAACTCCCTGGCTTTCTCGCAAAAAATCGATTGCAATGTAGATAAAATTTTTCTTTTTGTCAAGTAAAAATATTCAAGGACGTACAAAAAATTGAAAATTTGTTAATATTTGTTACAGATTTAGAATTTGCCTTAAAAAAAGCTGGTTCAAAATGAAAACTGTGTCAATTTGAAAGGCCATTTATACCCAAATTAATACATTTTCTGCTTTAACCTGAACCTGTGCAAAAACTGATCCACGGCAATTTCTGGCAGGCTCATCCGAGATAAGGTCTTAAAAGCCGGCTGCGCGAGGCGTGCCGCAAACGCTGAATCGCTTTCTCTTTGATCTGCCGTACCCGTTCCCGTGTCAGCCGGAATCGCTCTCCAATTTCTTCTAAAGTCAGGGGACGCTCTTTGCCAAGCCCGAAATACAGCCGGATAACTTCGGCTTCCCGGCGTGAAAGGGTATTCAGCGCAACTTCCAGATCGATTTTTAATGACTCGTCCATCAGTGATTCTTCAGGCGACGGTTCCTGCATGTTCTGGATCACGTCTAGCAAACTGTTTTCCTTGTTATTGCTATCTTTTGTGTTGATGGGGGCATCCAAAGAGATGTGCCTTCCGGCCACGCGCAGGGCTTCATCCACTTCCTCTTCTGTCATATCCAGTTCAGCCGCCAGCTCCTCCATACTCGGTTCGCGTTCGAATTCCTGTTCCAGCTGGTTAAATGTTTTTCCTATTTTATTGATGGCCCCAATTCGGTTCAACGGAAGCCTTACCACCCGAGACTGTTCAGCCAGTGCCTGCAAAATGGACTGCCGAATCCACCAAACCGCGTAAGAAATGAATTTAAACCCCCGTGTTTCATCAAAACGTTTGGCCGCCTTAATAAGCCCGAGATTTCCCTCATTAATCAGATCCCCCAAAGATAAGCCCTGATTTTGGTACTGTTTTGCCACACTAACAACAAAACGCAAGTTGGCTTTTGTGAGCTTCTCCAGTGCCTCTTCATCTCCCTGTTTGATCCGCCGGGCCAGCTCTACCTCCTCTTCCGGTGTCAAAAGGGGAACTTCCCCAATCTCCTGCAGGTACTTCTCAAGCGAATTGTTATACTGGGGGCGATGCTGATTCGGCAAAGCCATAAAACACCTACCTCCATTTTTTAAGAAGACATCCAGAGAAAAAAGTATAAAATTCCCGACTTTTGAAGAAAAAAAGGAGTGCCAAAAATAATGCGGAACCGTTTCAACGTTGACCCTTCTTTTTAAATCCGGTTGGATGGGCTTAATTTAAAAAAAAATTTTCAATTTGTCAATAAATGTTTACAGAATTTTAAATTTCATACTGGAGTTTCCATTCCGGGAACAAAATGTTCATTTTCGCCCGACAGGAACGGAATAAAATAAAAAAAGGCAGCTTCCCAATCAAAAAGCTGCCAGGAAAAAAGCGACAGGTTTCTTTCAGAATAGAGTTTTAGCGGAAAAGGGCTTTAATGCTGCCCCACGTGTGGCGAACGGCAGAAATACGAGGAGAAACCTCCCGCACACCGCTACGCGTGACCACATCCCCCGATAGCCCGACCACGGCTATCTGGTAATAGTAGGTTCTCCCATCTGATTTATACACCGAGCGGTCCGTATATTCGTAAAGCTTTTCCCCGCCAGGCTGCACAGGTTCTTCCGTCGCGGCCACAGAGGCAATCGGATAGAGTTGCGTCGGAGTTAGCCCCCTAAGAATTTGATATTCACGAACATTTGTTTCGACAGTAACTTTCCAGAGCAAGTGAACCTTATTCATCCCGGGCTCCACCCGGAATTCCCGAATCACCGCATCCGACCAGACCAGCTGAACCAGGATTATAACCAGAATTGCAGCTGAGATTTTTCTCATTATCATCCCCATCATTATCCTTA
>MTOL01000320.1 GCA_002011685.1 Deferribacteres bacterium JdFR-76 | reverse complement strand
GGAGGCGCAACAGAAGGGCGCTATTTTTCTCGCCCTCCGCTCCGGCGGCGCCTTTGTAACCGACCTCTACGGAAACACGTCCCTGCGCCCCGTCCGGGTGAGCACCCGGAACGAGATCTCCGCAGCTCGTTTCTGCGAATCGGTAGAATCGGGCCACAGCTCCCACGGCGATTCTCGCCGCATCGCCCAACACCTAAAAATTACCGCTCCACCGGTCCGGCTGGACAGCCAGGCCAAATACGCTATGGTAGCCTCGGGAGAAGCAGACATCTACCTCCGCCTTCCCACACGGATGGACTACCGGGAAAAAATCTGGGACCATGCTGCTGGTGCCATTCTGGTGGAGGAAGCGGGCGGCCGCGTGACGGATATATTGGGACGTCCGCTGGATTTCAGCCAGGGCCGGACCCTTGCGCTCAATACCGGCGTAGTGGCATCCAACGGCGCTTTCCACGATGCCATCCTTCAGGCCATTCAGCGCCTGAAAATAGGCCGCTGATTTCGGCTTGGCGGCCGGAAAACATTTGCACAGTAAATGTATTTGACATATATTTTGACTGACCATTCATTCAAAAACCGCTCCGTTTCCTAAATGAAGCGCAAAGGTGTAGCCGAATGGCACCCAAAACAAAAGAACAGCTGGAAGAAATCCGTAAAGCGAGCCGCAAAGTGATCATGGAAGCGGCACTGGAGCTATTTGGAACCCGCGGATACGACGGGACCTCCATCGAGGCAATCGCCCGCAAGGCTGGAGTGGCCAAAGGCCTTATTTACAACTATTTCCGCAGCAAAGAGGAACTGCTGGAACAGGTGGTTTTCGAAGGCTTCCGGGAGTTCGAACCGGTGATCGAACAACTTCTGGAAATCGGAGATCCACGTGAACGCCTCCGGCAGTTTATCGAAATCTCAGCCCAGCTGATCGTTGAAAAAGAACGGTTCTACCGGCTGTACACCTCGACCCTTCTTACCATCCACACTCGAAAGCGTCTGCAGAAACACATTGCAGAATATTTTGACCGGATGCTCGCCGAGCTGGAAAAGACCCTGGCGGAAATGGGCATCGAACATCCAGAGGTGGAGGCATATACCCTGAGTTCTCTATTCGACGGGCTCGGCCTGGACTACATGATCTTCGGCGCAGAGAACTTTCCCCTCCGGCAAATAGTAGAAAATATCCTGAAAAAATATGGTCTGGAAGACCGGGAAGCCCCGGACGGTTCCACGTCCGGAAATCACATCTCCCGGGCAAACGCAGAAAGGTTCAATGGAAACAATACCGAACCACGTATCCAAACGCAACAAAGAGGTACCCCATGAACCGGATGATCTCTTTCCTTCTTCTCATCGCACTCACTGCTGCGGCCCTTGGACAGACTCCGGAGGAAATCGTTCAGCGGGCCGAAAACGCTTATAAGGGCAAGACCAGTTACGGCATTTTCGAAATGAAAGTGGTTACGCCGGATTACGTGCGCACCCTCAAAATGGAAAGCTGGTGGGTCGGCAACGAAAAGGCGCTCATCAAAATTATCGCGCCGGCACGGGAAGCGGGCAACCGCACCCTGAAGATTGGCAAAGATATCTGGATGTACCTGCGTAACACCGAAACAACCATCCGCATTCCGCCGTCCATGATGCTGCAATCATGGAACGGATCCGACTACACTTACGACGATCTGGTCCGCGAATCCAACGCTGTCCGCGATTACAACATTCGCATCGTCGCAAACGACACACTGCAGGGTACTCCCACTTGGAAGCTGGAACTCATCCCCAAGCCGGATGCACCCGTCGTTTGGGGCAAACTCCTTTACTGGGTGCGCAAAACTGACTACCTCCCCGCTCGCATCGAATATTACGATGAAAAAGGCGAAAAAATCCGCACCATGGAATTCCTTGACGTACGGCGCATGGGCGGACGCAACATCCCAACGCGTTGGATTATGCGCAATGAACGTAAAAAAGGGCATTACACAGAAATCGTCATTCAAAAAATCCGTTTTGATCTCCGTATCCCAGACCGAATTTTTTCGCTCCGTGAACTGGAAAGGTAAGCGTCATGAGGCTGCTCATCAAGCTGGCCTGGCGGAATATCTGGCGAAACCGGCGGCGGTCTATTATCACCATTCTCGCGGTAGCCTTTGCAGTCATGCTCACCGTGGCTACCCGCGGCCTGCAGCTGGGCACTTACGAAGTTAACATCCAGAGTGTAGTGCGCCTCTATTCCGGCTTTCTGCAGATCCAGCGTCCTGGCTATCAGGATAATCCTACCCTCCGAAAAAGCTTCCCCTACACCAAAAAGCTAAGAAGCATCCTGGACAGCCAGGCCCTCATCACCGGGTATGCACCGCGGGTGTATGCGGACGCACTGATCAGCTACCGCGACAATTCCTACGGCACCATGCTTGTTGGAATCGATCTGGAGAGAGAACGAAAGATTTCCAACCTCCTTAAAAAAATCCGCCAGGGCCGCGAACCGGAAAGCGGCCGCGGAAACGAAATCCTCATTGGCGAAAAGTTGCTGAAAAATCTGAACGCCCAGATCGGCGATTCCATTATCGTCCTGGTTCAGGGATTCGACGGCTTCCTCCGCGACAGTTTCTGCAAAATTACCGGAACATTCCGCATGGGCTCGGACGAATTCGACCGCACCGTTATTCTCATGCCCATTCACACTTTGCAGGAACTGCTGGGACTGGAAAACCGCGTCAGCGTAATCGCCATTTCCCTGGAAAAACTG
>MTOL01000265.1 GCA_002011685.1 Deferribacteres bacterium JdFR-76 | reverse complement strand
AAGATGTTGGCGGCGTCGTTGCTGCCCAGGGCCCAGCCAAGAAGAATTCCACCTGAAAGAGGCCACAGCACATCCATCAGCACCCCGGCCCCTTACACCTGCGTTTTCAGAACCAGAAGTTTCAGCGAATCGGCCAGGTTTTCGATCTGATCCGATAGCTGGCAGGAAAGACGGACGCATGTTCGCAAGTGCAGTTTCCGGGCTAAATCTAAGTCAGAACGGAAAATTTCTCGCGTTAAATGCCATTCAACCTGGTCAATATCCGATTCCAGAATGCCAACCTTCTGGTTGTAATTGCGGATTTCATCCACGTCCATGCGTGTCCCTTCAAGAAATTCGGTCAATGCGGCCTGGAACTGGTCAAATTGCTCCAGAGTTTTGGCAAAAATGGTGAGCATCTCCTCGTGCCAGGTTTCGGGGATTTGCGGGCGTTCTCCCAGAATGAAATCACATACAGTTTCGGCCGCATTGGCCACATCATCCATCTGAGAAACCAGTCCGTGTACGTCCTGGCGGATATTAGGGAGAAAAGCCCCCTCAAATAGCTGGTCGTCAATTTGGCGGCGCAGTTCGTCCGCTTCCGTCTCGATCCGGTCTACTTCCAGGCCCAGGCGTTTGGCTTCTTCCAGACCACCGCGGAGGTACTGTTCCGCCACGGCGTACGTTTTTTCCAGACAATCCCGTACTTTTTCAAGGTGCTGCATGAGCAGCTGAGAAACCTGTTTTTCTTTGCCGAAAAGGATCATAACCGCCTCACCACTTTGGTTCGTTTGCCGGGCCGGTGCCTCCCGGCGCCCCGGTTGTCCTGTCTGGATTGCTGCCGGCAGCCGACACCGCCTTCATGCGGGCGTGCTTCTTGCCCGAATCTTTGTCCCCATCTCCAGTTCGGACCGCTGAAAAAACGGATCCACGATCTCCAGAAAGGCTGCATGGCCGGGAATGGATTTCGCATTTCAGACTGGAAGGCTTTTGCATGGGAGGAGAACCTGCAAATTCTGCCAATCAGTGCAGTGAATCAGGCGGAACGGCTTTCAGGATGAACACCTCTTCACCTTTCCTGACGAACTGGTATTTTTCCCGCGCGATTTTTTCGATAAACGCATCATCCTCTAAAAGCTTTTGAATGGTAAGCTGAATTTCGGCCTGCTGCCGCTTCAATAGGTCAATCTGGCTCTGGATTCGCTGCAGCTCGCGCCGCATACGAAAATGCTGAACCAGCCCGTAATCGTTGAAGGACAGAAAATAAAGGGCAAACAGAACTGCCATTGCCCAGACGATCAGCTTAATTTTTTGAATCGCCGCGCGGGTTACCAGTCGCCTTTGTTTGCCGGTATTCATGATTGCTTCGCCCAAAGGTCCTGATGACCTTTTCTGCCCTCCATAGCCCTGTCCAATCAAACTTTTGCAGCGGGCTTCCTGTCCCCCCGCAACAGGAGCCCGCATCAGGTTTTTTGTATAAACGCCGCTCCCATTGGTGCGGCTTCCATACATGGGAAGTCGGAATTATGCCTTCAGTACCTTTTTGCCTGGAAAAATGGCAATGGTGTCGAGTTCCTCTTCGATGCGCAGTAACTGGTTGTACTTGGCGATCCGTTCGCTCCGCGAGACGGACCCGGTTTTGATCTGCCCTGCATTGGTAGCCACAGCAATGTCGGCGATGGTTGTGTCCTCGGTTTCACCGGAACGATGGGAAATCACCACGTTGTATCCGTGTCGGCGGGCCAGCTCGATGGCGTTTAAGGTTTCGGTTAGCGTTCCAATCTGGTTCACCTTGATTAAAATAGCATTGGCCACTCCTTCATCGATTCCTTTCTGAAGCAGTTTTGTGTTGGTAACAAACAGGTCATCGCCCACCAGCTGAATGCGTTCGCCCAGTTTTTGAGTGAGGATTTTCCAGCCATCCCAATCGTTTTCGGCCATGCCGTCTTCAATGGAGACGATGGGATACTGGCTTACCAGTTTTTCATAATATTCTGCCATTTCTTCTGGAGAGAGTTCCCGGTTTTCCGATTTCAGCTGGTATACTTTTTTGGCCGGGTCAAAAAATTCACTGGCAGCCGGATCCAGGCAGAGAAAAATATCCTGTCCGGGTTTGTATCCAGCCTGCTCAATGGCTTCCAGAATAAGCTGAATGGCCTCTTCGTTTGTTCTGAGATCCGGAGCAAACCCGCCTTCATCGCCCACACCGGTGCTGTACCCTTTTTTCTTTAAGAGGCTCCTCAGCGCGTGGAATGTCTCCGCGGCAAAACGCAGGGCTTCCCGGAAAGTCGGCGCACCCGCGGGAAAAATCATAAATTCCTGCAGATCCAAACTGTTGTCCGCATGTACACCGCCGTTGATTACGTTTAACATCGGAACCGGAAGCGTTCGTGCGTGAACGCCACCGATGTACTGGTACAGCGGCATTTCGAATGCGGCCGCCGCAGCTTTGCAGACCGCCAGGGAAACACCGAGAATGGCGTTAGCACCCAGTTTGGATTTGTTTTCTGTACCGTCCAGTTCAATAAGCTTCTGGTCAATGTACGCCTGCTGGGAAGCGTCCATCCCGATGATTTCGTCAGCGATGGTTTCGTTTACCGCCTCCACCGCTTTCAAGACGCCTTTTCCCCCGTAGCGGGCGGTGTCACCATCGCGTAACTCCAGCGCTTCATTTTCACCTGTGGAGGCCCCCGACGGCACGGCTGCCCGGCCTACAGCACCTGATTCCAGCACCACGTCGACTTCCACCGTCGGGTTCCCACGCGAATCCAG
>MTOL01000259.1 GCA_002011685.1 Deferribacteres bacterium JdFR-76 | reverse complement strand
CGGGATGTTCTGAGGGGTTTTGGGATTCGCTACGTCATGCTTTCCGGAAATCTGGCGGCACTCAGACGAACATCCTGCCCGGATCTCCGCCGCGCCCTTCTCCAGCGCGCACAGCGTGTTTCTCTGGCGAACCGCTGGCTTTATGCCCGCCTTAAGAACTGGCGGCTACCGGTGGGTTTTGCGCCGGCCGAGACAGACTGCAGACGTTGTGCCACTGCTGCAGAGGCACCGACGCTGTTCGTCAGTCAGTCCTCTGGTTTTCCAAATGGCCAGACACGCCTGCAGGACCAATGCTGCAAAGGAGCCGTGTTACCAGGCCGGCTGCCGGTGTGTCTGGAACCGCTGCGGGAATGGACGCAAGTGGTAAGTTGTTCATGTGCCCGATGTTTTTGGGAGTTTGACAATGGCCGATGAGAAGTACGTCAGGGCCAGGGTGCTTTCGCCGGGCCTCGCCTGCGGGCAGATCTTTCTAGCGGGTACGGGAGAAAGCTCCCGCACCGGAGGGGTTACCGTAGAGGAAGAACTCCGGCGATTTGAAGAACAAGTGCGCCACATTGCCGCTGAGCTTGCGGAACTTTTCCGACGCGTGTCCCGGGAGATTCATCCCAAGGACGCCGAAATTTTGCAGGCGCAGCAGATGATTCTGGAGGATGGTGGTTTCCGTGAAAAGGTGGTCCGGCTGATCTCCGAGGAGTTTTTGCCGGTGGAGCAGGCTGTGGAGCAGGTGATGAAGGCATTTGCCCGCCGGCTGGAGAATTCTTCCAGCGAATACATGCGTGAGAGGGCCAAAGATTTTTTGGATCTGGTGGGCTATTTTCGGAACCGTTCTTTTGAAGCCGGTGGCCGGCCGATGGCTGGCATGAAAGCGGGTGCGGTCCTTGTGGTGGATGAACTTTTCCTTTCGGCGGTTTTGCACTGCAAGAAAACGAAAGCGGCCGGCATTGTGGCCAGAAACGGTACGCCCAATTCTCACGCTGCCATTCTTGCCCGGGCATTCGGACTTCCGGTCCTCGTTACATCCAGTCCAGAACTGGATCGGTTACAAAACGGCACACCTGTGGTGCTGGATGCTTTTTCAGGTACTCTCGTTCTTTTTCCTTCGCCGGAAACCCTAAGGCGGATTACCCTTCNCCAGAAAATGCTGCGGGACCAGGCCGGAGGAACGGGCCGGGTCGACCCGGGAGAAGCCTGCACCACCGACGGCGTGCGCATCACCCTCGGGGCGAACATCGAAAGAATGGATGAGCTACACCTTTTTTCGCCGGATCAAGTGGACGAAATAGGTCTGTTCCGCACCGAATTCCTGTTCATGTTCGACCAGGAGGATTTTCCTGCGTTTGATCAGCAGGTGGAGTGGTACCGTACCGTTGTGCTCCACATGAAGGGAAAGCCCGTCACGTTCCGCGTGCTGGATGTAGGCGGCGATAAGTTTCTGCCCTATTTCTCCATGGGGAAACAGGACAATCCTTATTTGGGACTGCGGGCCCACAGGGTATTCCGCTATCATCCGGAAGTTCTGGAAACTCAACTGCGGGCCATTTTGGAAGCCGCGCGTGTGGGACCCGTGCGGATCCTTTATCCCATGATCAATACCCTGGAAGAAGTGGACTTTTTGAATAAAATCCTTTTTAGCGTGCTTGCCGATAAAAATGTGGAAGTGGGGATGATGGTAGAGACACCGGCTTCTGTCTTCATGATCCACGAGCTGCTGGAAAAGGTAGATTTTGTCAGTCTGGGAACAAATGACCTTGTCCAGTATGCCCTCACGGTGGACCGGAATAATGAAAATGTGATGGCCTTTTACCATCCGTTTCACCCTGTGATTTTGCGAATGCTGGCGCGGGTGGCCGAAGAAGCATCCCGGGCCGGTAAACCGGTTTCGATCTGCGGGGAGATTGCTTCCGATCCCCGGTGGACGCCTCTCTTGCTGGGGATGGGGATCCGGTCTTTGAGCATGTCGCCCATCCTTCTGGCGCCCGTAAAGCGGCAAATCCGTGCGCTTGATTTTGGCGAATGCCGCGAATTGGCCCGTAAGGCAGTCAGCGCTAGGTATGAGGAAGAAGTTCAACATCTGCTGGATGCCTTTTTGGCAGAGCGGAATGTCGGCATGCCGGTGGAAGGATAACCTCATGCTAAAACTGGCTGATATCGTCATCCGGTTCCGCTGGGCCATTATCGGGGCAGTCCTGCTGATTACGGTGGTTTTGGGCTGGCAGGCCACCCGGGTTACGCTCAATGCCGATTTTTCCACGTACCTCCGCCAGGATGATCCCATGGTTCAGCAGTTCAACCGGATTGGCGAGAAATTTGGTGGCAGTTCCACTGCTATTGCCCTCATCACTGCCGATGACGTCTTTACGCCCGGCGCTTTTGATTTGATCCAGCGGATTACCGAAGCCCTGGAAAAGGTAGAAGGGATCTCTTCGGTTACCAGTCTGACCAATGTGGTGGATTTCCGCAGAAGCGAATGGGGGCTGGAGGTAGGGAAGCTAATCCGAAATCCGGATCTTCTGACGGATCCGGGGACGCTGGATTCTCTGAAGCAGTATGTTCTGAGCAAAAGGCGTTATGTGGGAAAACTGGTCTCGGCTGATGGAAAAGCGGCTGCAATTGTGCTTCATTATGCGGGCGGGGATAGAAACAGGGGTGGAGATTTTACCACTTCACTGCGGGTAAAAGAAGCGGCGGAAAAAGTGCTGAAAGGGACAGACACATCCGGACGGTTCCGCATTTACTTCGGCGGGATGCCGTTCAT
>MTOL01000114.1 GCA_002011685.1 Deferribacteres bacterium JdFR-76 | reverse complement strand
AAGCGTCTTAAAAATAAGATCGCCACTCTACAGATGCAATAGAATTCTCCGATGCAACAGAATTGGCATGGATTTGCTGCCTGCTCCATCGTCTCTCTGTGCGGCACGACTTTACGATCCCCGCCGGAATCCGGTTGCACCGGTATAGCGAACGTCGGCCGGTCTGCCCTGGATCTGACATCCGCTCTTCTCCATCAAGCTCCCGGGTAGCGGAAAAAGTCGGACCATGCACTGTAGTACGCTTTTTGTCTTGACGCACCGGGCTCGGCCCTTTATTTTTAAACCGCATTACATTCCCCAAGCGGAACCGGGCCGGTTGCAATTATTCAAACTTCCGATCACAAACACAAGCGGGTCATAACATATGTGGTCAGGAAAAACGCACTTTCTGTTTTTTCCGGTAATTTTCTTATTTGTTGCCACCTTTGCGTTCACTATGAGAGCGAGCGGCTTTCCGGCGGACCCTGGCCTTAGCCGTCAACAGAAATGCATGCTTTTCGGAACGATACGGAACGCTGAGGATGGCACTCCCGTGCGCGGAGCAGTGGTGCGTATATGTAAGCAAACCATTGGCACTGTAACCAATGATTTGGGCATGTATACGCTGCTGCTCAGCCCAGGAAAATACCGTATTGCTTTTAGTAGCATCGGCTTCGAAGCGGAAACGCTATCGGTTAATCTTGCCGGAAACCGATTCGAGCTGAATGTCTTCCTCACTCCCCGTCCCATCCTCCTTCCGGCGGTAACCGTTTACGCCGGAAAACGGAATCCGGCAGAGCTGGTGATCCTCCGCGTTATTGCCAGAAAAGATAGCCTCCGCCGTGCTCTGAAAAACTACATCGCCCGCGTTTACACCAAGACTGTCATCCGTACCTATCTGAAAGTACACGGAAAACCGGACACCATCATCGCTGGCATCATGGAAACCCAATCCCGTATTTACTGGTCTCGTGATACCTACCGTGAAATTATTCTGGCACGGGAACAAACCGCCAATATCGCCAGCTATTTCAATGTGATCACCATAGGAAAACTTCCGGATTTTTCTGAAGACCGAATTTCTATCGAAAAAGTCAGCTTTGTCTCCCCTATCGCAAGGGATGCTCTGAATCATTATTTCTTCGAAATGCAAGATACCACCCGGTTCCAGGGCAGGCCGGTATTCGTACTTTCCGTCAAACCAAGAACCTCTGGGCCGCCACGTTTTAAAGGCACGCTTTTGATTGACACCCTTTCCTATGCGATCGTATCTCTGAATCTGGAAAACACCGGGGTTCTGTCTTCTCCCATTCTAAACCACTTACGGATCCGCCAGCAAAATGCCCTCTACAACAACCGCTACTGGCTTCCCATTCAGGTGACAAAAATTTACTCCGGACAATACATGGGATTAAAATTCCAGATGGAAATGACTGCTCTGCTCCACGAATACCGCATCAACCAGCCTGTGCCGCCCGATTTCCGATTTGCCTCCAGCATTTCCGTTGCCCCGGATGCGGACAGGCGGAACCCCAGAAACTGGATTTTTGGCCAGCAGCTTGCCTTGACCCCCGAAGAAGAACAGGCCTACGCGAAACTGGATAGCCTGATGTCGCGGGCGAATCCAATCACACGGATTATCAACTTCGCATTTCAGTGGAACGGAAAAATCGGTCCTTTCCGTGTCCTGTCCGCTAGCGATTTCTTTCATTTCAGCCGGGTAGAGGGATTCTACATAGGCGCTGGTCTCCAGTACGGCAGCAAGGACAAAGGGGTCGCATTGCGACTCCGNCCCGGCNACGCCTTTTCTTTAAAGAGTCCTCTGGCCCANTTTTCCGCCCGGATCTGGCTGGACCACAAGCGGCGCTTTTCTTCAGAATTGAACATTTTCCGCCGCGTAGATTACCAGAACACCCTGGTCCCTTTTTCGAGACTCGAAAATTCCCTTTCGTGCCTGTTATACAAAGAAGATTATCCGGATTACTTTCTCCGGAAGGGCTGGTCGTTCTGGATTTATGTCAGGCCATCGCGTGTCAGTTCTATCGGCGTGGGCCTCACGCAGGAACGGCACACATCTCTGGCAACTGCCACCCGGTTTAGCCTGTTTTACCGCAATAAAAATTACCGTTCAAATCCTGCCGTTACTGAAGGCAGATTTCTGTATGGCTCACTGGAACTGCGTATGGATAACCGCCAGTGGGTGGAAATGGGCCGTTCGCGCGCGCTCCTGAACGAAAGAAGTTACGGATTTTTGAACCTCCGCTACGATTTTTCCCTCAGTGGGCGGCGTCCTTCCTATGGCCGTCGGCTATGGTTGGATGGACGGAGCTGGCAGCTCCTTGGCAACGATCACCTTCTCCAGAACCGTTTTTATCTCGGTTATTCCTTCACAGGCGATCTTGTTCAAACACGCATGGATCTTCCTGGTGCATTTCAATCCTTTGCCCCCTTCGGCAGCTTCCACAGCCTTTCCGTGCGGACTTATCTGGCGCGCTTTCTTTTTGCCTGGATCGCAGACTATACCATTCGGAACCGCCTCGGTCCAATTCCTTTTCCCCGGCTCCTATTCGGACGTCCAGATTTGACGCTGCATGTTGGACTGGCTTACCTTAAAGATATCGTTGAGTGGACCAAATCAGGCGCTTATGCCCCCAAGGGAGAAATTATGATACGCGAAATCGGCTTTGGGATTGGCAATGTGCTACCTATGTTCCGCATCTTTTTCACCTGGAGATTGGATCAAAAAAAGCCCGCTTTTTGCCTGAACTTCAGCAGTATC
>MTOL01000113.1 GCA_002011685.1 Deferribacteres bacterium JdFR-76 | reverse complement strand
CCATCCGGTGTTTAAGCGGGAGGGGCTGGATATTATCTCCAAAGTAAAACTCAACCTGGCTCAGGCCCTTTTGGGAACAAAAATTCTTGTTGATACAGTACAAGGAAAGAAGGTTCAATTGCGCATTCCGCCCGGAAGCCAGAACGGCCAGCGGTTTCGTCTAAAAGGAATGGGAATCCGCACCGAAGATGGCCGGGTGGGCGACCATTATGTCGAAATCGAAGTGGTATTGCCAGAATACCTGAACGATGAGCAGCGCCGACTCATTGAAGAATTTGCGCGAATCAGCGGAATGAACTATTAACAGGGAGGGCCAAAAATGGACCGGAGATACCGACTGGGCATCTGGTTTGTGCTGGCTTTTCTGCTGGGAGTGACTGTCACGGTGGTGCTTACCACTCAGTGGGATGTAACGCCAAAGGTGCAGGCATCCAGCGACAGCGCCATTACCGGAAAGGGGGCGACGCCATCTCAAATTACCCCTCAGGAACAGGATCTCATCAATCAGCTGAATGGCGTGTTTATTAAAGCTGCCGAGCGCGTTATGCCCTCTGTGGTTACCATTTTTAGCGAAAAGGTGATCAAAATGCGCTACCGCTCCCCGTTCGATTTCTTCTTCGGGGATGAATTCTTCCGCGAATTCTTTGGCACACCNTCTCCCCGGAGACGCCGTCCCCGGGATGAGGAACAAAAGTTTGTGCAGAAAGGAATGGGCTCCGGTGTGATTGTCCGCAGTGATGGCATCATTCTTACCAACTACCACGTGATCAAAGATGCCGACGACATCCGGGTAAAAACCACAGACGGAAAAGTGTACGAGGCAGAGATTGTGGGTACGGATCCGCAGACGGATCTGGCCGTTGTCCGCATCGACGCCGAAAACCTTCCGGTTGCGCCGCTGGGTGATTCCGACAAGATCCGCGTTGGCGAATGGGTACTGGCCATTGGCAATCCCTTCTCGGAACAGCTGCACCATACCGTCACAAAAGGTATTGTGAGTGCCAAGGGACGATCGGACCTGCGCCTTGCCGAATATGAGGATTTCATTCAGACNGATGCTCCCATCAATCCCGGAAATAGCGGAGGGGCTCTTGTGAACCTGCGNGGTGAGGTGATCGGTATCAACACGGCAATTGTAGCCCCCAGCGGAGCCTTTGCCGGAATCGGATTTGCGATCCCCATCAACATGGCCAAAAAAGTGATGAATGATCTGCTCACCAAAGGAAAGGTGGTTCGGGGATATCTGGGCGTGTACATCCAGCCGGTGGATGAA
The DNA here is from genome assembly GCA_002011685.1 of Deferribacteres bacterium JdFR-76. Classification (GTDB taxonomy): domain Bacteria; phylum Zhuqueibacterota; class JdFR-76; order JdFR-76; family JdFR-76; genus JdFR-76. The sequence continues at coordinate 1,485 of MTOL01000113.1, read as the reverse complement.
GATCTGGCACGCGCCCTCGGCCTCAAGGAAGCCAAAGGTGCTCTGGTAGTGGAAGTGGAGGAAGGGAGTCCCGCAGACCGTGCCGGAATCAAAACATCGGATGTAATTGTGAAGTTTAATGGCGTTGAAGTGCGGAATCCCGATCATTTGAAGATGATTGTAGCCGATACCCGTCCGGGTGTGGAGGTGCCGGTGGTGGTAAACCGCGGCGGCAAGCAGAAAACCCTGCATGTTGTCCTGGGTGAGCGCGAAGGGGAAACCGTCGCTTCTGCACCTTCTATGAAGGAAGAGGTCAGCAAAAAACTGGGCTTTGAAGTGTCCGACCTGACGGCGGAGCTGGCGCAGCAGTACGGCTACGAAAATGTGAAAGGAGTGATCATCACCCGGATCGATCCTACCAGTGAAGCCGCCCGGAAGGGCCTCCGAGAAGGGGACGTAATCAAAGAGGTGAACCGCAAACGCGTAACTTCCGTTGCCGAGTTTACGAAAATCATCCGCTCTGCAAAACCGGGGGATGTGGTCCTCTTTCTGGCTCAGCGGGGGAAAAACAATTTCTTTGTAGCTCTGGAAATCCCCAAAGAATAACGGTTCAGGGCCGGTCCGCTGATAAAAGAAGACCGGCCCTTCCCAATGAGCTGCCCGGTTGGGACGTTGCGCAGAAAAGTCTGATACCGGGCACCGGATAGCGACTGGCTGGATCAACCAGCCCGTCGCTCCCGTTTCATGTGGAAGGAGTGCCGGCGTTGGGAAAAAACGGGGAGGATCTGGAAAAAGAAAAGGGAATGAATGGCCGGATTTTTTGTTGGGACATAAAGCGGAGGAAGAATTGGCCATCAGAGCGAAGAAAAAGGGCGAATTCCATTGGGACCAGTGGCATTTGTGGATGGCAGTCCTGTCTGCGCTCCTATTGCTGTGGACCGGACCCGGGTGCCGCGCGGTTGAGTCAGCGCCCAAAGAGCTGAGGTACTACTACCGGATCAGCCGATTTCCAGCGACTACCCCCGACAGCGCCTGGGTTCACTTCGATTTTGCCATTCCTTACAGCCGGATGGTTTTTGTCTTTCGCGACTCCCTTTATGAAGCATTTCTCCGGTTCAATCTGTTTGTGCTGGATAGAGACCAGAATCTGGTATTCGAGAAAAACTGGAAAAAGCGGATCACGGTGGAGAGTTACTACGAAACTTTGAGCGATTCCACTTTCTGGCAGTTTGCTACGGTCGCGCCGCTTCCGGCGGGCAAGTATGAGGTAGTGATGGAATCTCTGGACGAAAATGTTGAAGTTCCCCAATACAAACGGTTAACCCTGCGGATCCGCGATCGCAGGGATCGGGATCTTGTGCTTGGAGATATGCTTTTTCTGGAAGGCCGCTACGATTTTACCGATGTAGATCTTGCCTCTCTCACCCCCGCCCCGAAAGCTACGATGCGCCGGGATTTTACCGTATACAGTGAAGTGCTGTTGCTGAAGGGCGCTTCCGAGGTAAC
>MTOL01000507.1 GCA_002011685.1 Deferribacteres bacterium JdFR-76 | reverse complement strand
GAAAACGTGCGGCTGGTTTCGTTTGGCCTCCCTGATAAGTTTGTTGAACACGGTGACAAAAATCGCCTTTTCCGTGAACTGGGCCTTGACGAGGAGAATCTGTTCCGGCGGATCGTTGCGTCACTGGAAGGGCAGGAGTTCAGGAAACCGGTTGGTGCCGTCATCTGGGGAAACGAAAAGATATCATAACGGAAAGAGTTCATGAAATTCGGCATCATTGCCAACCTGACCAAATCCATCGTACCCAGGATTTTGCCCGATTTTCTGGAAGAACTCAAGCGCCGGAATATTGAGGCTGTTCTGACGGACGAGATTGCCCGCAGGCTGGAGCTGAACCACCTTGGGTTTCCTTCCTTTCCGGTCGAAGAGATTGGGCACCGCTGCGATATGGTTCTGACCTTTGGCGGGGATGGAACTATGCTCCGTGCTGCCAGGGACGTGAATGAATCGGGAGTGCCGCTGCTGGGGGTGAATATCGGCCGGTTTGGCTTTCTTACCGAAATTTCCGTGAAGGAGCTTTATACCAAGCTGGATGATCTCATCGACGGGCGCTACTCTATCGAGGACCGCATGGCCCTGGTGGCGAGGGTTGGGTTCGGACTAGATTCTTATACCGACCGCTTTTTCGCCCTGAACGATGTGGTTTTGCACAAGGGAGAATTTGCCCGCATGATTTTGATCGAGGTGTATGTGGAGGATGAATACCTGAACACCTATCATGCGGATGGAATGATCGTGTGCACACCTACGGGCTCAACGGGATATTCCCTTTCTGCAGGGGGACCGCTGTTAACACCGGATATGGAAGCCATTGTGATTACACCCATCTGTCCGCATTCGCTTTCCCAGCGCCCACTGGTAGTACGGAGCGAACGGCGCATTCGCATCAAGGCGCATTCCGAGCGGGAAGAGATGATTCTGGCGGTTGATGGCCAGCAGGTGAAAAAAATCGGGCGGGAACATCTAATCGAGGTATTTCGTGCCGACAAACCGGTGCGCCTTGTGAAATGCTCCGGAAATAGCTTCTACCAGATTCTTCGTACCAAACTAAACTGGGGGGAAACATCCAGACGGTTTTTTGGATCTCTCCATTAAAAACTGTCCGAAATTCATGTCCTTACAAAGATATTGTATGGTTCTGTTCGTATTTAAAGCAAAACAATTTTATTCAAATAGATAAAATTTTTAGAAAATAGAAAAATTTTTTCCTTCTATTCCTCCTTTTTTCTCATTAACATCAAATATTAAACTGTATCATTTCTTGCATTTCGGAAAAAACGTTATATATTTATTCTGGCTTTAGCACTCAGCTCAATAGACTGCTAATTATTTGAAGGGGAAAAATAAAAAATAGGAGGGCACCAATGAAGATCAAACCGTTGGCTGACCGGGTTGTTGTGAAGGTGATGGAACCCGAGGAACAGGTGAAAGGCGGCATCATCATTCCCGATACGGCCAAAGAGAAACCTCAGCAGGGTGAGGTGGTTGCCGTGGGTCCCGGACGGGTTACCGAAAATGGGACCAAAGTTCCGATGGAGGTAAAAGTTGGTGACAAGGTTTTGTTTGGTAAATATTCCGGGACGGAAGTGACGGTAGATGATGAGGAATTCCTGATTATGCGTGAAAGTGATATTCTGGCGATTGTGACTTCGTAATGAAACGGAAACAAACATAAAAAGGAGGGGATGGAAAAATGCCGAAGATGATAGAATTCAGTTTGGATGCGCGTGCGGCCTTAAAGCGGGGTGTGGACAAGCTGGCCGACGCCGTGATGGTGACGCTTGGGCCGAAGGGCCGCAATGTGGTGATCGAGAAGAAATTTGGTGCTCCTACTGTTACAAAGGATGGCGTAACAGTTGCTAAGGAAATCGAGCTGGAGGATCCCATCGAGAACATGGGCGCCCAGATGGTTCGCGAAGTGGCGTCCAAAACCAGCGACGTGGCCGGCGATGGTACCACCACGGCTACGGTTCTTGCCCGTTCCATTTTCAACGAGGGTCTGAAGAATGTGACCGCCGGAGCCAACCCGATGCATATCAAACGCGGGGTGGAGAAAGCTGTAAAGAAGGTGGTGGAAGAGCTCCGGAAGATGAGCAAGGATGTGACCGAAAAAGATGAGATTGCCAACGTCGGCGCTATTTCCGCCAACAACGACCGCGAGATCGGCAACCTGATTGCCGATGCCATGGACAAGGTGGGCAAGGACGGTGTGATAACGGTAGAAGAGGCCAAAAGCACCGAGACTACGCTGGAAGTGGTTGAGGGAATGCAGTTCGACCGGGGTTATATTTCGCCCTATTTTGTGACCAATCCCGATACAATGGAAGCCGAGCTGGAAGAACCTCTCATCCTCATTCATGACAAAAAGATCAGCGCAATGAAGGACCTGCTGCCCATCCTGGAAAAGGTGGCACAGATGGGCAAACCTCTGCTGGTGATCGCCGAGGATGTGGAGGGCGAAGCCCTGGCTACCCTGGTGGTGAACAAACTGCGCGGAACGCTGAAGGTGGCTGCGGTGAAAGCCCCCGGTTTCGGTGACCGCAGGAAGGCCATGCTGGAAGACATCGCCATTCTCACCGGTGGCCGGGTGATCTCCGAAGAGGCCGGTTTCAAGCTGGAAAATGCGGTGATCAGCGATCTGGGTACGGCCAAGCGCGTGGTTATTGACAAAGATAACACCACCATCATTGAGGGTGGCGGCAAGACCGAGGATATCAAAGCACGCATCAATCAGATTCGTCATCAGATCGAGACTACCAC
>MTOL01000505.1 GCA_002011685.1 Deferribacteres bacterium JdFR-76 | reverse complement strand
GTACGTGGCGCTCGGCAAGACGTCCGGCATCGCCGGGGGCAAAAAGATTCATACGGCGGTTCCAGTCCAGCAGAAGCTCCAGATAGGTATGGATCTGTTGAACCTGATGGGGGGTAAGCGAAAAGCCGAGCAGATCACAACCGCGGAGGAATGCTTGCAACTGCTGTTCCGCCGCCTCACGGATGGAATGTTCCACGTGAAACATCAGGACGACTCATCCACCTTTTCCGTGTGCGCAGTCCTTTCACGCTTCCGCTTAGCCAGGTAGATATGAAGCACGGAAATATCCGAAGGTGAAACGCCTGCAATCCGTGAAGCCTGTCCCAGAGATCTTGGCCGGTAACGACTCAATTTTTCCCGGGCCTCGGAAGAAAGCGCCGGGATCTCGGCATAATCGATGTCCTCCGGGATGTACCGGTGCTCCATTGCCCGGAAAGCCTGCACCATCGCCTCCTGACGGCGGATGTAGCCCTCGTATTTTACCTCGATTTCAACCTGGCGCTCCACCTCCTCCCGCAGACGGGCTTCAGCGGGCAATCCCCCAAGATACGGCCGCAGGGCGGAAATCGGGATCTCCGGCCGTTTCAAAAGCTGATAGAGGCTTTCCCGCTGGCTGATGGGAGCAGAGCCGTATTTCTCCAGCACCGGTGCGATTTCTTCCGGGTCCACGCGCCGTCCTTTCAGCTCTTGCAGCAGGCGCCCGATCCACCGCTTTTTCTCCCGGGTTCGTTCCAGGGCCTCCGGCGGCAACAGGCCGTATTTTTCCGCATAGGGCAGCAGCCGCAGATCGGCATTGTCCTGACGCAATAGCAACCGGTACTCGGCCCGGGAGGTAAACATCCGGTACGGGTCTTCTGGAACGCGAGTCACCAGATCATCGATCAGCACCCCAATGTAAGCTTCTGACCGCTCCAGGACAAAGGGCTCTTCACCGCGGATCTTCAAAACGGCATTGATTCCCGCCATAATTCCCTGCGCCGCGGCTTCCTCGTAGCCGGATGTACCATTGATCTGCCCGGCGAAAAAGAGGTTTTCCACAAATTTCGTTTCCAGATTGGGAAAAATCTGATCGGTTGGAAAAAAGTCATATTCGATGGCATAACCGAGGCGGGTTACCTCCACATTTTCCAGCCCCGGAATGGTACGCAATGCCCGGATCTGGACCTCTTCCGGTAAACTGGTAGAAAATCCGTTCACGTACATTTCAGAAGTGCCGCGGCCTTCGGGTTCCAGAAAAATCTGATGGTGCTCCTTTTCGCTGAAGCGCACGATTTTATCCTCTATGGAGGGGCAATATCTTGGGCCCACCCCCTGAATCAGCCCCGTGTACATGGGCGAGCGGTCCAGTCCGGTACGCAGCACGGAGTGGGTTTCCGGCCGGGTTGAAGTAAGATAGCACGGTAACTGGTCTACCTTCAGTTCTCCGGTGCGGAAAGAGAAGGGCTGAGGCGGCTCATCGCCGTACTGCGGCGTCAGCTTGGAGAAATCCACGGTATTCCCGTCTATACGCGGAGGGGTTCCAGTTTTGAGCCGTCCGATTCGAAATCCCAGGGCCAGAAGATCCTTGCTGATTCCGGTGGCCGCCAATTCTCCGGCCCTCCCGCCGGGCGTGGCCACCAGACCGGTATACATTTTCCCGTTCAAAAAGGTACCGCTGGTCAGAATCACGGTTCTGCCGTAGATCACGCTTCCCGACTTCAGGCGGATCCCCACGACCCTTCTGCCCTCTACCACGATACCTTCCACAATCAGCTGCTTGAGATGAAGATTCGGCTGGCGCTCCAGGGCGAGCCGCATCTGCCAGGAATAGAGGAGGCGGTCACACTGGGCCCGAGGAGACCAAACAGCCGGTCCTTTGGAGCGGTTGAGCATCCGGAACTGAATCCCGGCGCGGTCTGTGTTCAGCGCCATTTCGCCGCCCAGTGCGTCGATTTCCCGGACCAGATGGCCCTTGGCGAGCCCCCCGATGGCCGGGTTGCAGGACATCTGAGCCACAGTAAAAAGATTCATGGTGGCCAGTAGGGTCCTCGCGCCCATGCGCGCGGCAATGAGCGCCGCTTCGCATCCCGCATGTCCCGCACCCACCACAATTACATCGTATTCATCGTAGACGGATTTCCGTGCCATCGGTCCCTTCACCCGCCTCCACGTTTCACGTGAAACATTCATTTGCCGATACAGAAATGTTCAAAGATATACCCCAGTACGTCCTCCGGGGTGGTCTTCCCTACGATCCGGCCCAGGGCGTCGAGCGCTTCCCGAAGGTCCACCGCCACGAATTCGCCGCTCATCCCTTTTTCCACGGCAGACAGGGCCCGCTCCAGGGCCGCTCTCGTATCATCCAGGGCCCTTCTGTGCCGCACGTTGGTTACGATTTCCCCGGTTTCTGTCCCTATCCGATTTTTTACATAGCCTGCGAGAAGATCATGTAACCTGTCCAGTCCATCTCCCCTGCGCGCCGAAACACTCACAACGCCTTCCACCCTGTTCTTCACTTCGCCCGGCAGTTCTTCTTCTTTCCCGTTCAAGTCGATCTTATTCCAGACGAATACAATCCCCGGCTCCTCGCGGCTTTCCTCCAGCCTCATTGCGATCCGCTTCCAGATTTTCCGGTCTTCTTCCGCAAAGCCGCTGGTCACATCGGCCACAAACAGGATCAGATCCGCGCTCGCCACATACTTCTCTGTAATCTCCATGCCCTTTTTCTCGATACGCTCCCTACTCTGCCGGAGCCCCGCCGTATCGACAAAGCGGAATAGCG
>MTOL01000415.1 GCA_002011685.1 Deferribacteres bacterium JdFR-76 | reverse complement strand
CATTATAATTTCCGGCGATGTGGGCGGTCAGATGGCCCAGTCCGAAGGCGTAGGATGCTTCTGCCCCACGGAAGCTCCGACGGCTATCCGTCCAGCGCCACTGGCGGTATCCCGGCTGGCTGTAAAAACCGGTGTAAGCGGAAAAGGAGTAGTAGGAGCTGTCCGGTGAGGGCGTACGGGTAATGATGTTGATTACGCCGCCCATCGCGTTGGAACCGTACAGAGCGGAATTGGACCCCTTCAGCACCTCTACCCGCTGGATGGCTGGAACCGGGATGGAACGCAGCTCCGCGCTGCCATCGTCACCGGAAAGAACCGGGATTCCATCCAGGAGGACAAGAACCCGCGTTCCCAGACCATAAGTGAAAGGACTGGATCCTCGGATACTGATATTGTTGCCAGCAATTTGGACACCGGGTACGTAGGCAAGCACTTCGGGCAGGGTGCTAAGGGCCCGCTCCCGGAGCGTCCCGGTGCTCAGAACATGTATGGCGGCCGGCGTTTCTTTGAGCGACTGCTGAAAACGGCTGGCTGTAACCACCACCTGCTGGAAGGGAATGGGTGTGGGTTCCAGGCGGAAAAGAATGTGCCGCGTTTCTCCTGCTTTCAGTCTAACTTCCACCTCGGCATTGCGGTATCCCAGAGCTGAACAAATCAGCCTGTATCGGCCCGGCCGCAGCGGCGGAAGAACAAAACGCCCTTTTGAGTCTGCAGCGGCCCCAAAAGGCGTCCCTGCCACCACCAGGTTGGCGTACGGGACGGGTTTTCCGGTGTCTTTACGGATCACCTTGCCGGTGACTCTTCCCTTTTCGTCCGCTTGAGGTTCTCCTGTTTGCAGAAATGTGAAAACCAGCAGGGCTGCAAGAAGAAGAAATCTATTTTGCTTTCTGTACCTGTTCATGGTGTTTCCTCCCTGGCAGCGCCAGTGTTTGCTCTGTCCGTACAGCTGCGATCCTGCCGTTCCGTGCTCTCCGCAGGCGGAGAATCATGTAATATTCCACAGAATCGAATCCTGGATAGGGAAATGTGGCTACCTGGGTAACAAGGGTGAGTGTGTCATCTCCGGCGCTGAACCCCAGCGTATCCAGCGGGAACGTCTCTGTTTCCAGAGGGAAGATGAGCACGTAGGGTGCCGGCCGGCGGTAGTGCCCGTGTGCCAGGACGGTGTCACTGATTTCTGCGATGTTCAGGGCAATGCCACTTATGATGGGCACAGGTTTCACCCGAAGCAGCGCCTGAAAACCGAAAGTGGAATCGGGGTTAATGGTGATCTGGCAAAGAAGCCATGTGCGCAGAATCAAGGTGTCTACCATCCCGGCAATCTGTTCTGGATCGGCCAGTCGGAACTCCAGGGCATTGCGCGGAATGGGCACCCATACGCCAGTAGGATCTCCACCGTGGACCGGCACCGGAAATTCAAAATGAAAAGATTCCGATTCCTGTTCGAGCGGTGCGACTCCTCCGTTGCAGCTGGAGAGAAGCAGCACCCCGGCAAAGAGGAGCAGCCGGAAGCAGCGGAAAGAACACCACCAGAGAAAACGGCTCATTTGCGCCTCCCTGGCTTGTTACTGTGCAGGCGGAATTAAATTACGGATGCACCGGCGCAGAAGTCAGACAGATCTGAGATGAAGTGCAGCGGTCGGAAATTTGGAACCCTGGGAAGCATCACCATCGCCCGCCCTTATGCCCGCAAAACCGTGAAAATCTTAAAAAATTGTAAAAATTTTTGATCGGGAAGTCAAGGATTTTCAGAAAACCTGCGTTTTTGAACAGCCGGATCTTCTTTCTCCGCACCGTTTATGGTAACAACCATATTTGTTTGCAAACAAATTCCCCAATTTTCTTTTCCGGTGCTGGTTTTTGCGCCTCTGGCAGTTTCCACGTCCGTCAAAAAAGGGCTTTTCCACAGGCGGTCCATTTTGCAGACGGACGTCTTTCACGCATGTCTGGATTTAACTCAAGAAGATTGTAAAAGGGGTGAAGGGATGGGGGGAGAAAATTTTCTTCAGGCCCAAAATGTTTTGGCGTACCGCAATCGTCAGAACCGGATCATTAGGCTGACCTGATTGGCCTGGCCGAGGTCGCTGGAGAATGGGATAAAGCTGTAATCCACCCGGATCCGGCCGCGGGCAACTCCGGCACCCGCATGAATGCCCCGGGCTTCCGGGCCCTTGGCATAGCCAGCGCGGAAGAACAGCGGGCCCGTGGGCTGCCATTCGGCACCCAGAGATAGATGCATATTGCCTTCCGCAGGGATGCCGAGGTCTCCGGCGATGGTCAAAAATCCCAGCGAATGCAGATTCCAGCGGAAAATTCCGGCTCCCAGAACAACCCGTAGGGGTAAACTGGGGGCTGCGTTTTGCAGGCGGGACATTTTGCCGATGTTTTGCAGTACAGCGCTAAGGATTAAAGGAAGGGTAGGATCTGGCCGAAACTGCAGCCCGAAGTCAGCGGCAAGTCCGGTGGCCTCTTCGGTGTAGATTTTTTCGTAGATGAATTTGAGCGAAGCCCCTCCAACCAGCCGCGGAGACAGCGAACGGGCGTAACCGAAGATCAGCGCCAGATCGCGGGCGTCAAAATAGCCGACGGGGTTCCTGGCTGGCTGGCCGCCCCGGAGTTCCAGCTTCCCGTAGTCCGAAGTTTGTAGTGCCAGACCCCAGCCAGCCGCCTTTGCGCGCTTGGCAAATGCCACATAGTCCTGCCGCACCTGCTGAATCCACCGGTGGTGGCTAAAAAACAGCTGTGTCCTCTGTATGGACATCAGCCCGGAAG
>MTOL01000418.1 GCA_002011685.1 Deferribacteres bacterium JdFR-76 | reverse complement strand
AACGCAACAACACCCGGTAGTTTTCTGGATCGCAGAAAAATTCCTGTTCCATCCCCAGAATCAGCTTTCCGCTGACGATCCGCCCTTCAGCCCTCAGTTTTCGCAAAACTGCGGTGATTCTCGCCGGTGGGAATGGTAGACGGTCCTGCAGTTCTTTCTCGCTCATGGGACCGGAATGCTGCAATAGCCGGAGCACATGGCGGGCAACNGCACCGGACGGAGGATCTTCCTCACCGGCGTGGAGCAGTTCACCGGACCACGCAGCCGGAATCCAACCTTTTTCGGACAGGAGGATCTGACCCGCCGTTTCCAGCTGTCTCAGCCAGTTAGAGGCATCCTCCCCACAGCGCTTCGAAATTTCGGATTCAGGCAGGGGCGCCAGTTCGTGAAGCATGGCCAGGCACTCTTCCGCACTTCTGGCCTTGCGCTCTGAATCCAGCCATTGCCAACGTTTCTGCCAGGTTTCCACCACCTTCGCAGGAACGGGAACCGGAGCACGCGCGCTGGAGAGAATCTGGTTCACAAGCTCGGCGTCCGGGCGAAGCTGGACCGTGCGCGGAATCTCATCTTCCCGGTACATTTCTTCCCCCCGAAGCCGGAACACCAGTCCTGCCGCCATGGGAGAAAACACCGGCGTTTCCACAGGGTACAGCTCTATTTCTCCCTCCCGGATGCGACGCAGAGCCAGTTCCAAGCTTTTCAGATCAAACAAATCTTCCAGACATTCCCGTACCGTTTCGGCTACCACCGGAAAATCCGGGTAACGGCGAACCACCTGCAGCAGATCCGCCGAGCGTAACCGCTGGAGCCAGAGCGGAATGCGTTTCCAGGGAGTGGAGCGCGGCAGCAGCAGGGCCCGTGTGGCATTGTGACGGAAACGCAGAGCAAAAAGCGGCGTTTCCACCAGATGTCTTGACAGCTGTGTTTCCAGATTTTCCCAGGGTTCTGTCAGAAGCGGGACCCACTTGCGCACATCCCGGCGCTCCGGCAGGCGAAAGAGGATACCATCATCATCGTACACCCAATCAGGGTCCAGGCCCATTTGGGAGCGGATCCGATCATGGAGCAAAAAGGCCAGCGGTGCGTTGACCCGTGCCCCAAACGAGGTGTGCAGCACCGTGTACCAGTCGCCGGCCCGATCCCGGAATCCCTCAATAACCAGGACCCGGTCCGATGGAAGTTTTCCGGTTCGTTCTTTTTGCTGCCGTAAAAACCGCTGAAGATTTCGCCAGGTATCCCCATCAGCCACGGCATCAGCTTCTCCAGCAGAAACACGGCCTCCGTTCGAAAGATGTTCCGCCATTTCCCGGCGCAGCGCAGCAATGGCTTGCTGGGTCTGATAATCGCGGAAAAGAATCTCCCCTTTCCAGAAAGGCGGCCGCGGTCTTACAGACCGCGTGGGCCGAACGCGAAGTTGATCATGCGTGATTTCCTCAATACGCCACTCCATACTGCCGAGGTAAAAAGCGTCGCCAACCCTGGACTCGAAAACGAATTCCTCTTCTATTTCGCCCAGCTTTGTGCCGTTTTCCGCATGAACAATGGCATAATAGCCGCGGTCGGGAATGGTTCCACCGTTGCGGATGGCCAGCAATCTGGCGCCGCGCCGGGCGGAAAGTCGGTCCAGCGTACGGTCCCATAGGAGCCGCGGCCGCAGTGCCCGGAACGTTTCATCAGCATACTCGCCCGCCAGCATGGCAATAACCCGGTTAAAAGCCTCTTCTGGCAGATGGCGGTAGTTGTAACTCTGACGGAACAGCCGGTAGAGATCCCGTCGGTTCCATTCCTGCATACTGACTTCCGCCGGAATCTGCTGTGCCAGAACGTCCAGGCAGTTTTCCGGGATGCGCACCTCTTCGATGCTCCCCTCACGGATCAGCCGGACCATGGCCACGGCATCATCCAGATCGCTGCGGTACAGCGGCAGGATACGGCCTTTGCTGGTCGCCGCCACCAGATGCCCGGAACGACCAACCCGTTGCAGAGCTGCCGTTACGGAGCGCGGCGATTCCACCTGAACCACCAGATCCACATGACCAATGTCAATACCCAGTTCCAGCGACGCAGTGGCCACAACGGCAGGCAGGGTTCCTTCTTTCAACCGGCGTTCCACCTCCAATCGCGCCGNGCGGGAAAGGCTGCCGTGGTGNGGCCGGGCAATTTCGGCATCCTCCTGCCCTACCGTTTTCCGGTGCAATTCGTTAAGCTGACGTGCAATCCGTTCCGCCTGGGCCCGCATATTCACAAAAACCAGCGTGCTCCGGTGGTTTCGAATCAGCCGGTAGACCGTTTCGATCACTCCAGACCAGGCAGAATCCTGAGGCATCTCGGAAAAATCGGCTACCGGGCACACGGCGCACACGTCCATTTTCTTTCGCCCCCCACAGTCCACAATCTCCACGGGCCTGGGCAAGAACCGGCCGGTGAGAGGATTATAACGCTGGCCTCCCAGATATGCCGCGATGCGTTCCAGCGGGCGCTGGGTGGCAGACAGGCCAATTCGTACCGGCTCCTGGGCCGAAAGAAAAGCGATCCGTTCCAGAGAAAGACTCAAATGGACCCCGCGCTTGTTTCCGCACAGGGCATGGATTTCATCCACAATGACATAACGCACATTTCGGAAGAGCTCCCGTCCCCGCAGTGAAGTTAGCAGCAGATAGAGCGATTCTGGTGTGGTAATCAAAATATGTGGTGGCCTGCGCAGCATAGATTGGCGAATATGAGGCGGAGTGTCGCCCGTCCGTACCATCACACGCAGCTTCGGAAAAACAACATG
>MTOL01000254.1 GCA_002011685.1 Deferribacteres bacterium JdFR-76 | reverse complement strand
AGAATGGCATCAAAGGTGGCAGGACGGAGAAAGTCAAGTTCCTGAGCATCTCCCGCGATAAGATAAATGTTCCTTCGGGGTATTTCCGCCGTTAATTTTTTCTGGGCCCGGCGAAGAGCCGTCAGAGCTATATCTACCCCCACTGCCATGTTCCCCTGCCACATAGGCAGGTATACCCCGGCATTGCATCCCACATCCAGAAATACGCCTGTTTTTCCCTGTAGCCAGCCTCCGATAAAGCGTTTTCTCAACCACCCCCGGAGGGTACGGTACACAATCTCTTCTTCAGGATATGCCTCACCTACCTCTTCATAAAACCGGCGGAAATCGGCCCGTCTGCTTTCCCGCATCATTTTCTCCACTTTGACCACAGGACCCGCAGATAGGCCAGTTCCTGCCGCTTAAAAAAGCCCGTCAGAAAAAGACCCACAATGTAAGCGACCAGTAGCAAGCTCTTGATCGAAACTGCCGGAGGTAGCAGATAGCGCTGTGCAAAGAAAATGAAGGCGGTCCAGATACTCAGATGAACCAGCCGGCCCCATTCATAGGGAACGGGATAAATTGGCCGCACTTTGAGATAAAGAATAAGCGCCATGCTGCCATAGGCCAGAACAGTGGCCCAGGCAGACCCCATCATCCCGAGCCAGGGAATCAAAAGCAGGTTGCTGGCAATATTGATCAGAGTTGCCGCACCCGTAATGAAAGGCAACCAGTGCGTTTTTTTCTCCAGATAAATGCCGATCAGAAAATTTACGTAAATGCCGTAGAAGACATAACTCAAGAGTATCAGCGGCACAATGGATGTGCTTTGCCAGTATTCCCTGCCAAATAGGGTTATACCGAACAGGTTGAACCGCACGATCTCATCGATAAAAAAGGAAATGACCAGAAAAACCAGGGAGCAGGCCAGGACAAAATATGTCAGAATCCGGGCGAAAATTTCCTTTGCGTTGGGTTGTTTTGAAGTGGAAAGGAAAAACGGATGCCAGGCAAAGCGGAACGCTGCAATAAACAGGGCCATAAACATGCCAAGTTTGTACCCTGCGCTGTAGAGCCCCGTGGTTTCTATATCCGTAAGCTTTTCCAAGATGAAACGGTCGATCAGATCAATGGCCACTACCGCCAGACCTGATGGGATGTAAGGAAGTCCGAAACGGAGCATTTCCCGGTAGTCCCCTGGCCCAAANTAAAACGTCAGGAACCGGAGCCAGACTGGCGNAAGAAAAAAGAACGTAAGCGATGAGGAAAGCAAGTTGGCCAGAAAAATTCCCTCCACTCCCCTCTTTAGCAGAACAATGAACCAAATATTTGCCCCAACATTTACCAGAACATTGGCCAGTTTCAGAACTACAAATGGGACCGATTTTTCCCGCGCCCGCAACGCCATAAACGGGATCAGGGCGAGAGCATCGAACAGCAAAATCCCTGCGCTTAACTCGATGAGCCGTTCTTCCCCCGTCTGGCCGAAAATCAAAACAGAAATGCGACTTTTCAATGTGAAAATGAGCACTGAAAATGCCAGCGACGTTAGGAGAAGCGACCAGAATGCAGTACTGAAGAGTTCGCGCTGCTTGCGTTCATCGTCCTGCAGGGCCACATAGCGCAAAAATGCTACATCCATCCCGTAGCCGTAAAATACATTCATGATGGCCAGGAAAGAAAAGATAAGGGCAGCTTTGCCAAATTCTCCCGGTGGGATGGTATTTGTATACAGCGGCAGAAGCAAAAACCCGAGCGCACGGGTTATAATATGACCGATTCCGTAAACTGCGGAATGGCGTACGAGCCTTAGAATATGTGAGCCAACCGTCGCCCGCTCCGGTCCCATCGCTCTGCTACCACCTCAGTTCCCTGATGACCCGCCCGATCAGTTCCGCATCCAGTGTTCCCAAACGGACCACATCACCGATCCCCCTTGGTATGAGAATGTTTTGCTGAAAGGCCTCGGAAGAAGCCAGCTGGAAGGTTTTGCGAATGGTTCCATACTCGCCATTTTCCTCAAAAGGACGGATGGCCCGTTCTATAAGTGAGATCATATTATCCGCAACACTTTTTGAACAAAAGTGCAGTAGTTCCGAACATTTCCACAAAAACGTGAGTTCACAGGCAATCAGCACAGCACGCAGCTGCCCGATTACCCGTTTCCTTTCCCGTTTTTCCAGCAATCGTACCACCCTCTGTCCAAAATCGTTAATAGGCTGCCAGCTTCCCGCTTTCGGCAGGACCTCCTGCAAACAATCGTCGATGAGAGCTTCGGCCCCCGTTTTGTCCCAGGAGAACTTCCGGGCATTTTCGCGTAACCACCGTTCACCAAAGCGTTTGAAGGCAGGCGGCGAGGCAAAATGATAAAACCGTAACAATTCGATGATCTGTTCCATTCTCTGTTCATCGGAACGCGGCACAAAAAACTCAAAATCCACCAGGATCAAATCTGGATTACCGATAATCTTCAGGAAATCTTCATTCCCCTTCCAGGAAATGGTGAAATCGCGCGCCAGCCCACCCAGCAGCAGTGAAGAAACATCAACAGGGCATAGTACCAGCGCGTGCGGGACGGCCAGGTTCCCCGCAATGGCCCGAACCAGTCTCAGAACCTGCTCGTCTCCAATAGCGATCAGAGTGACGCCGTGCTCCTTAACCCGCAAATCCTCTGCCAGCCGGTCCCAGATTTTTGGAACAGCTGAAAAATCTTCCAGGAGCTTTTGCCGACTGAAGCTGCAATAGGTTTCCCCTTCCCGCCCCTTTTGGCCCATTTGCAGGAGAATTTTTTCATATTCTT
>MTOL01000489.1 GCA_002011685.1 Deferribacteres bacterium JdFR-76 | reverse complement strand
GGGCTGCAAAAGTGCTTTTGAGAAGGATCCAGAACGGTATACCGAGCGGGAAAAAACCGACAATCCATAGCCAAAACGGTTGAAACGGTGGTGTCTTTTTCGTAACGTAGAAGGTGTCAGGGGTGCCTCTTCCGCCTGGTGAGTCAGCAGGCGGAGGCCGAAGGTCGATGGCAGGGAACCGGAATAATTCCCGGTTCAGGATAGTGTCAACGAAATGAGGAGTTGTATATGCCGCATACCCGGTGGATTCGTGTTGCTGGAACTGCTTTTGTTCTAGCGTTTGTTCTTACCAGCTGCAGTGGAAAGGGGAAAACATCTTCCGTTCAGTTCCCGGCGAAGCTGGCCGGGCTGGAACTGCAGCGCGAACTGCGTGGAAAAGAAGCAGCCAAAATGATTGCTCAGCTTCACGGAAAAGAGGTTTCTCCCGAGGAAAGCTTTGTGGCGTTTTACGGGCGGAAAAACCCGCCGACGGTGCTCTATGTAAGCGTTTTTTCCGATTCCGGGGAAGCCAATGATTTTCTGGAGCGGATGTCAAAAAAGATAGGCAAAGGGGCGTACGGATTTGGGCACCATGGCCAGTTTCGGGTTCGGACCCTGCCGGTCGAGTTCGTGCTGGGGTATGGTCAGGTCCATTTCTTTTTCGCCCGGGGCGACAGGCTGTACTGGCTGGCCATCGATGGGGACCGTGCCCAGCAGGGATTGGCCGAGGTCCTGGAGGTACCGATAGAAGAAGTGAAATCGCCGGAAGAGTTTCTAGGCGATTTTTTCCGGAGCATGCAGCAGCCTTAGGCACGGCGCGTGGGGCCCAATTGTCACGGAACACAAAAGTGGCACCCAAAAATAGACTTTAGCCCCAAGGCCGGTATGCGGATCCGTGCCTTGGCTGTGTTAAAATAGCGAAAGTTCCTCCACTCTTCAAGCCCGCGAATAGGCGGAAGGCGCGGAATCGGGTGCATCATCTTTCAATGGGTATGTCCACGTAGCCGGCTATCTACCCACCGTTTATCTTTTTGATTTTGATGCGTTTCTCTTCATTCCGGAACTACAGCGGTACAAGCGGCGGGTAGTTGTAGACTATTCGCCAGTCTTTTGTAGATTATTCTTCTTTTTCCTCCGCAGGCTGTATGGATTTGTTTTGTTTAACTTCATAATTAACAAGGAATAAAACGGAATGAACCATTCTGGCACACAATTTGACATATTTGAATAAAACGGAATATGAATTTGGTTGACAATAAAGAATAGAGGGTGTACATTGACATGCAACGACACCTTCAAACTTCTCCGAACAGGGTAAGGAGTTTCCCATGAAAAGAAGAGAATTTGTGCAGGCATCCGCCATGGTTGCCGCGGCAGCCTTTTTTCCGTCCCGTCTGCTTGGCAAGGCATCCAAGGAGGCGAACGCCCATCGGTTTCCAGCACCAATGGAGCCGAGGATGGACGGCGATGTAAAGGAATTCCGTCTGTTTATTGACATCCACCAGCAGGAAATCGTGCCGGCTTTCCGGATTCACACGCTGGCATTTAACAATCAGGTTCCTGGACCGGAAATCCGCGTGCAGCGCGGGGACAAAGTGCGGGTTCTCTTTGAAAACCGCACGGAACTGAACCACACCATCCACTGGCATGGGCTGCATGTGCCCTGGCGCATGGATGGGGTACCCTATGTAACGCAGATGCCGGTGATGCCTGGACAAACATTTGTCTACGAGTTTACCGCCGAACCATATGGGACCCATTTTTACCATTGCCACTGGGGTACACTTCTTCACATGCAGGCCGGAATGTACGGCAGTTTCATCATCGAAGATCCTGACGATCCGATCCGGAAAAAATTCCCGTACAGCAGGGAGTATACCCTGGTTTACTCGGCCCATGATGTGAATTTCCTGCGTGAAGAGCTGAACAGCATGCTGGAACGCATGAAGGAGCGCATGTACCTGATGAAACACGGCCGGTTTGACAAAGAGCGCTTTGCTGTATTTGATTCCAAAGAAGAGTTTGTAGACGCGGTGGAAAAGGGGTACCTGCCGCCATATGTGGTGAACCGAAGGGCGCCGGATGAACTCCCTCAGCCCAACTGGTTCACCGTCAACGGGAAATCCTATCCGATGACGCCCAATCTTTACATCAAGCAGGATGAGCTCATCCGGGTGCGCCTCATTAACGCCGGAACGGAAGAGCATTACCTGCATCTGCACGGGCACGATTTCTGGATAGTGGCGGATGATGGACTTCCGGTTCCACAGCCGTGGCAGTGCAATACCATCCGGCTGAGCCCGGGAAAAACGGCGGACATCATCATTGAAGGCAAAAACCGGGGGATCTGGACTTTTCACGATCATGATACCCGCAGGGTGACCAACAATGGGCTTTACCCGGGCGGCAACCTGCTGGCGCTGGTGTACGAGGATCTGCCGGATGAAGAAACGGAACTGGACATGATGGCCAAAAAAATGGGACTTAATAATCTGCCACTTGTGGCACTGGACGAGTAGCGGAAATTGTGAAAATGCGGGAGATAGAGCTATGAATTTTCGGAAGTTACTGACGGTTTTGCTGGCGCTCGGTACGGCGGTCCCTGCTGTTCTGGGCCAGGTGAAACCTGAAATCCAGCTGGGCGCCCGCGGAGTGATGTCCTTTAATGCTAATGTGGTGTCCGGTGAATCGACCACCGCTGTAAATGACTTTTCGGATACCGGCATTTTGCTGGGATTCCGCCAGAAACTCTACAATCTATTCCGGGGACAGCTGGTTATTGGGATGCAGTTCCCGGACGCTGAATCC
>MTOL01000120.1 GCA_002011685.1 Deferribacteres bacterium JdFR-76 | reverse complement strand
TGCACCCTGGCAAAAAGCACCTGTTGCGCAAGCACGGTTCTGTACCACTCCAGATCCACGCGAATCCGCTGCACACGGTTCCGGATCGTGCCGAACCGGCTTTCTGCGCGCTTCTGGAGGATCTCCACCCGGGTGGCGTA
Source organism: Deferribacteres bacterium JdFR-76 (assembly GCA_002011685.1). Lineage (GTDB taxonomy): Bacteria > Zhuqueibacterota > JdFR-76 > JdFR-76 > JdFR-76 > JdFR-76. The sequence continues at coordinate 2,653 of MTOL01000120.1, read as the reverse complement.
AAATATTCCGCGAGTGGTGTTGATACGCCGATTGCGGCCGTCGATCTGTAGCTCTGCTGTGACCCCTGTGGCTGAGCTGGACGGGAGTCCCATGTGAATCCTTGCCGCGGAATCCGCAATCACTTGTTCCCCGCGAAACCCAAGTATTACCGTTGCTTGCCGGAAAAACTCGGTCTCCAGCAGAATGGCCGTGTTTCTGCGCACAAAAAGAGTGTCCTGCAAAATCTGCTCGAAACGCAGGTGGAGCCCCGCGGGAAGCCCAAGAGGGCGCAGAAAGCGGAGCTGAAAGCGCATTTCCTGGCTCTCTGGAGTCCGGCGGCTCCAGTACGCCCAGAATTGCTTCCCCTTCCCAAAGGGACTGATCATGCGGAAATCCACCGTTCCGGAAAGAAATCCTTTCCGCGCTGCGGTAGGAGGATTGTACCCAAGGGCCCCGTCGGCACGAACAACATCCAGTTCCCGGAAGGGAAGGTAGAGATCTGCCAGCGAATCGCCCACCAGAATAACCTGAATGGCGCCGCTCCAGTCCAGGTAGTCTATCTTTCTGGCCCGCTGTTCCACCTCGGTGATGCGGGAAAGGGTCAAGATCTCCCCGGGATGCAGCCGGAGGAGCTGCTGGAGGAAAAGGAGGTTGGTGTGCCGCAGCGAATCCGTCCGCAGTTTCCGGAAGCGAATCCGCTTTCCGCGGAGCACCCGAAACGCCAACGAGACGGTCCTTGTGTGCGCGTCCGGGGTAATGTTTACCAGTTCAACGCGTGCTGCCAGATAGCCGCGGTTCCCAAGGTAATCCAGCAAAGAACGGATGGCGTATTCTACCTTTCTGGAGTCAAACGGCCCTCCTTCTTTTAGCCGCATTTGCTTCCGAAGATCCGCGGCCTCGTGTGGTTCAACCCCCGTAATCAGCACCCAGCCTATCCGGTATCGCGGTCCTTCATTGATGCGCAAAACCGGACCGGATGAATCGGAGCGAGTTAGTGTGGCCCGAATTTCGAAAAACCCTCGGCTGTGATAGGCCTCTTTAAGCCGGGTGAGCGCCCGCTGTGTTTCCTGCGGGGCTGGCCCGGCACTGATCCGATTCCAGGAAATAAGGGCCAGGATCTCTTTTCTGGAAAACTGATGGTTTCCGGTAATGCGGAGTTCCTTTTGGGTATGCGACTGGGCGGATAAAGAAAAGGGAGCCAAGGCGGCGAAAACAAGCATTGTGACAATTGACAGCGCCACACAGGAAGAAAGCTGCCTTTGGTACTGAAAGGGGTACCGCACCTTTTGCCGGGCACAGAGCCAGAAATGGCGCAGCCGCCCCCTTCTTTTCTTCCGCTTGCAGTTTCGCGGCGGCCAGAGCAATGCGGGTTTTCCGTGTCCTATCGTCTCCACCGGTTCCTCAAAAATAAGCCTTCAATTCCATTCTGCCAATATGCTGGATCTTTTTCAGGATCGGGTCTCTTCGCCCGAGATAAGTAAACAGAAAAGTCATCTGGGAAGACAGGCGGTAGTCCAGACTGAAGTTCCAGCGGAAATTGGTTCCCAGCCGCCGTCCTTCCGCCATTTCGTAGGGCAGGATCCGGTTGGCCGGTTTGACGGTGACGCGGGTCCATTCCAGACCGCACTGTAGACGCCCTTTTTGGCGGAAAGAGAGGCGCATGCCGGGTTTCAATGAAAAATAGCGCGCCACGGTTGGAGGGTTGTAATTCCGGTCCTGGTCGTATCCGCCACCGAATTCAAGGATGCCCTCGAGTCCCGGACGGAAACGGTAGCGCAGCTGAATCCGTCCGCTGTGGCTCAGGATCTTGCGGTTGATCCGGGCAGAACTGGCATAAAGGCGATCTTGCTGCCGGCGGCGGATTTCAGCTTCCAGGCCCAGTTTTGAACGGAAGCGATCCACAAAACGTGCCGAGAGTTCCCGGCGTGTGCTGGTCCGCCTGCCAAATGTAAGCCGATTGTTAGCATTCCAGGTTTCGAGCCAGCGGATACGCAGGCTGCGGGTCCGCACATTTTCGAACAGATAGAGATCCTGGCGGAATAGAAAGTTTCCAAGCACGAGGGAAGAATCCGGATGGAAGCGTCCGGCAAAGGCAGAAAACAGGTCTACTTTTTCCTGCCGGCTGCGCTGCAAGTAGGAAAGGTAGCCGTCCAAGGAGAAAAAGGACAGTTTTTTCAGCCATGGGTACCTGGAAAGCCAGCGGCGCGGAAACTGCCTGGGCCGGAAGCGGACCCGGCCGTAAAGTTTAAGATCCTGTACCGGTTCGTATTCACCTGTGTTCAGGAGGCGCAGGATGTAATCACCAAAGGGATCGGGCACGTATTCTTTTAAGTCGGGATCGTATCGGTAGGCGCCGCGGCCGGGTTCTACTTTGAGATAAACCTCCTCTGCCNTGGCAATACGGGTGGTGGAGAGCAGCATGCGCCAGCTGGTAGAGAGAACGCCCTTCCACGGGTGAAAGCGGAGGCTGGCATCGGCGAGACGGGTCTGACGGTCGGACCCTGGAGAATTGTATCGTCTTCGGCGTAGTATGTACGAAACCTCTGCGTCCAGCTGTTTCCACCGTTTCAGCTGGAGTTGCAGCCGGTCATCTTCTGCACGGGATCGGAGCATCCATTGCCCCCCTTCGCGAATGTCGTCTTTCCGGATGGTGTGGAAATAGGCCAGGGTCAA
>MTOL01000203.1 GCA_002011685.1 Deferribacteres bacterium JdFR-76 | reverse complement strand
GGCAGCCGGTATATTTCGCGGTGAAAATCCCTCCAGATGAACTCTACCTCATGAAGATCGGCTTTCAGCGGTTTGGGCACGATAGAAACGCTCGGCTTTTCGATATGCGCCTCCACATGGAAGGCGTCCAGCAGAATCTCGCCCGCGGGGGTCATCCGCGGCGCCCGGCTCGTGTCTGCTGGTGTTTTCTCCTGCCCGAAAACAGCACCGCCAAACAGAACCATCCCTAAGATCAGCACCAATGCTTTTTTCATGTTCAGCTCCTGCCTTACATTTCCGGAACGATAAACCGGTGGAATACCAGTTCATCCAGACTCCGCTGGCCGCCGTATTCTTGGCTGGCCAGTTCCTCCTGCCGCCTCAGCAAAGCCGTTTTGTCCACCACCTTCACATTCAATATCGGCTGCACGCCCATACCGCTCTGATCCGTATCCTCAATTTCGATGACCAGCCAGTTTTTCCCGGGTCGCAGAAAAGGTGTGATGTCCGTCTCGAACTGATCCCCCCACCCAAGACTATCGGACGTCTCAGCGAAAACCTTTATGCCATTTAAATAAACCACCGCATTGTCATCGGCATTCAGTTTAAGTGTAGCAGACAGCGGGATGTCTTCCAAATAGATGGAGCGGGCTACCACGAACCGGGATGCAGGCCGTGCTTCCAGAACCGGTTCCGGCTCAGCAAAATCTTCTATCCCGGCACTGCTGGTATCCGCCGGCAGAGAAACCAGAAGCGTGTCACCGGCCGCGGCGCGAAGGCTATCAGCACCGGCCGATGTATCGGCAGACGCGGTTGCGAGCAAACTGTCCGGCGCCGGTGCTGTGGCAGTATCCTCCTCAGCAGGCTCAGTGCGTTCCACCACGAACGATTCGTACGCAATCAGCGCAGGAACGGCCTCTTCTCCGGAAACATCCCGGCGCACAGAAGCCGGATGCCATTCAAGGGTCTCCAATCTTTCTGGCACCATAAAGGTGGAATCCGGATATTCGGTGGTTGCCATCCAGCCCTTATCCGGTGCGACTGCCAGTTCCGTTTCCGGAAGATCAAATTCCTGGGCATACGTTTGTGGATCCAGGTGCACCATCAGGGCCGCCAGCCGTGCAAAATGCGGCGATGGAAAACCGTACGACTTTTTCAAATCGTAGACCGTTTCACACAGAGCCAGAGCGTTATCTTTGAGCTGAGTTTCGTTGTCGGAATAGGTGAAAATCGCATCTTCATAAACCATTTTAGGTTCAATCTGGTTCTGGACCGTAAAATAGTCTTTTTGAATGCGGTTATCCTGGGCGAACTCCACAAACCGTTCGGCCAGCACAACCGATGCCTGCATCATTTCGGAAAACAAGCTCTGAGCCAGCAGCTTGCCGAAAGGATACGGCTTAAGCCGGTCGATTGTGAATTTGTAATTTGCCAGCATCAGATTCGCGTAATTTTTGCTCATTTCGATCACATTGGACAGCTTGCCGGCCAAATCAAGTGCTCCCTCCTGTTCTTCTTCCGTACCTTCGCGCATAATACGGTTGTATTCGCGGTAAAGCCGCTCGAAGGTACGGGATGCATCCAGGCACAAACTGCGGTACTGGTCTGGAAGGATCCGGGCCACCTCGATCAGCTTTCTCCGGGATTGCTCCACCCATCTGTTCTCGAGTTTGAGAGAATCGGCCTCCACCAGGTTGCGGATATGGGCGTCAGTTATCTCCCGCACAATGGGGAACACCGCCTTCGCCAGCAACTGATTCCGGTACTCCAGCACCGCTACTTCGTCCAGACCTTCCGGAATGGGCGCGTTGAGCAGCCGTTCAATGGCGCCGTAATTCAGTTCGGCAATGTTGTAGAGGGTTTCCGACACCTTGTTTTCCGTCTTCTCCAGCCACACCTGCGCCACCTGCAGGGTGGTATCCTGTGGAGCTACCCGGATGGATTTGCCACCGGTTGTATCGGGAACTTGCGGTTTATAACTGGCCATCAAATTGCGGATCCGCAGCAGGTTCTTTTTGTATGTTTCAAAGGCTTTTTCGAAAAGCTGAGCCGAGGTTTGTTTCAGTTTGCTTTCATAGACGATCCTCTCCGTTTCGCTCATGGGCGGGATTTCCTGTTCGTTCCAGGCGAGGGCGAATTCTTCGTAAAGCTGTCCAATTCTGTACAGAGATTCGTAAATGCGGATGGTCCCGAAACCGGCCACTTGAGTGTACTGTTTAACCAGCTTCTGCAAGAGCTCTTTCTTTCTTTTCTGTGCCTGCTCTTTATTGGCCAGGGTAAAGCGGATCGCCCTGTACTCTTTGAATTCTTCCTGCGATCTGGCAAAAAGGGCTTCAGCCGCGTAGAAATCGTTAGCTGGCAGGTTCCTTTTCTTTAGCTCCTCATTTTTGGCCAGAGCCAGATCAAATTCCCGGAAAGCATCAGCCAGCCGTCCTTTGCGTAGGAAGTACTCACCGCGTCGATAGTAAGTCTCCACCGAACGAGGCGAATCCGGATACCGGCGGGCGAATTCTGCGTAGATCTCGTTGGCCGCATCATAATTATCCATTTTCAGGTAGTAGCCGGCAATGTTGTAAAACATATCCTCCGCGTCCGGCGCATTCGGGTAGCGGTCCACATATTCCCGGTTAATGCGGATGGCATTGGCCCAGTCCNTTGCCTGAACATAAAAATAGCTGGCGTTGTAAAGGGCGTCCTGTGCTTTGGCCGAATCCGGATGCTCGTGGGCCAGGCGTTCGTAGGCCAGGGCTGCCTCGTCAAATTTTTTCAATTCCGCATAGTCCAGCGCCAGGTTATTCAGGGCATCCAGATAGTG
>MTOL01000428.1 GCA_002011685.1 Deferribacteres bacterium JdFR-76 | reverse complement strand
TGGCTACCGCATAATTCCAGGCATCCGCCACCACACATGCNCCATCATATTCATCCACATCCAGGGCGACAATTCTCGGGAAGCGGTCCACTTCCACGCCCTTTTCCAGAGATGGCGAATAATGGATCAGCACGGAGCGGTTAGCTGTGCGGCGGAAATCCACCACCCAGAGATCGCCATTTTTATCATCCACGGTAATGCGCACAGCATCTTCGAATCCATCAATTTCATGGAGTAGCTTCCCCTGGGAAGAAAGGTGCAGTACCCGAGAGCTATCTGCGATCCAGCACGCTCCGTTAGCCGCCTGAACCCACAGGGCTCTGGGGGCCAGAAGCTGGTCATAAACTTCCACACTGAAGTGGGCCGGGTCGATCCGTAGAACCCTGCCGTTTCCCTCATCCAGTGCCCAGCAAAATCCATTTTTTTGATCAACAGCCAGAAAAGAGGGCCGTACCAACCCCTCCACTTTGGCCAGCACCTGTCCGTTAAAATCCATATACAGGATTTCCCCTTCAAACCGCTCGCTTACCCAGATGCGCGCCCGCTGGTAATCCACGTCGATATCCCAAGGATTGTAAATATTGTAGATGCGGTGAGAGAGAGTTCCATCCTCTTCCACGCGCAAAACTTCACTGGTATAGTAATCCGTCACAAAAACGCCCCGGCGGTACCCGGCGGGCGCAAGGCTGTTCGGGTAAATGAAATTTCCTCTGGTAAAAACCTCGTGGGCGGCATCCGGACTCAGTTTGGCCACTATCCCGGCAGCGCTGAGGGCCACCCAGATCTTCGAGGGCCCCGGTCTCAGCCGCACCGGATCCGAAAACGGACTTTCATATTCCCGCGTTACGGCCTGGATGGTGTAATAATAGACATTCCCGTATTCCACCTGGTCCCGGAAGATGGTGGTCGTATCAGCCGTCATGTCCACCGGCTCAAATTCTGCCTCATTCGCCTTTTTGCGGTATATGCGCATTCCTCTGTACCCATTCACATCGGGCCGCTGCCATTTCAGCACCACCACCTGTTCTTCGGAATAAGCCCGGATGATTTGCGGCCGTCCTCCAGTTTCTGGATTTTTCGGATCCAGCGGATTGCTCCGCTGCCGGTCCGCACATCCGCCTGCCAGCAAATTCGCAAACAGGAGAACTGCCAAAGCCCACCGCTGTACGGTGACAGAAAAGATACGGGCCCTCATCGGGACAGGTTTCTTAAAACTTCATTCATTCAGGATAATATACGCTGCTTGCCAGATTTTTCCCAGAGATTTTTGACCCCGTAGCTATGCCCTCCAACGGTACCTCTCTGGAAAAGCCTCCACAAGCACGTTGCACAGGCTTCCACCCGGATTTTCAGACGTCTCCCGAAAGGATTAACCGAAAATTGCTGAATTCTTTGAATCAGCTGGATGGAGGCACACTGGATGAGAAAGGAGCGTCCGGAAAGCGGTGAAATTGCATTCGTTCCCCCGATCCCCTACCGTAAAGCCCCCACTCCGGGAAATTAAAATCTGCAGTAATGGAACGCGGTTCCAGCAACACGGCCACCAAAAAAGCCCGCAGATCGGGAATGTTATAAAAATTTATTTCATAGCCCCAGGATTTGAGACACCTGAAAATGCGGGATCGGTCTGCTGTCCTCCAGCTAAGAGAAAAGCGATTAATGCCCCAGGACGCATAGGTGTCGAGGATACGCCGTGCCGTTTCAGGTGACACGCGGAAAGTGCCCTTTAGAATATCCACCGGAACCTGCAAGATGGTTTCCGGGAAGATTTTCCGGATTTCTAGGAGGCCACGCCGACCGAGATGTTCGAGGTAGCCGTTCATCCATAGCTGCTCCGGCTCAATGGCAAACCGTTTCACCTGCTCCAGGGCCTGAAGGATCAGCCGACCTCCTTCTTTGAAATCCAGCTTAAGCTTTTTTCCGGCTTCACGGACCGAATCCAGCACATCTTCCAGGGTTAGCCACCGCTCTCCCGGCTGGACCGGTGTTTCATGAAATGCGTCATGCCGCAAGATGAGATCTTTTCCTTCCGGATCAAACCGGATATCGCATTCCATCCATTCGATGCCTGATTCGAGAAAATGGGAAAGATTTCGGGCATCATTTACCCCGTGCCAGACGTACTGGACGGACCGGGGCAGGTTCCCTGGCTGAACAAACTGCCCCAGATCATAGCCGTCACCGGGAACGATTCCAGCGGGCAACATACCCTCGGCGAAAGGTGAAGGCCGGTGAATCAGGAGCACGTCCCCTCCGGGCAATAGTTTACGCAGTTCGCGAAGAACCAGAAGATTATCATCCACAACTGCCACAATCCGGAAATTTCTCTCCTGAAAATAGCGGAGTCCTGCAAGCTTATGCCGGATGGCATCCTTCTCATCCTTCCGCATGTAAATCATATCCTCCGGCAGTTCCAGCGAAAACGGCCTTCCAAACATCCGGAACCACTGTGAAATCTCTTTCCGCAAAAAAGACGGACGTGTAGCATGTATCCCAATGTGAACCTTTTCCTCTAACTGTAACCACCGCATAAACTCCACGGCAAACGGAGCTGGAAGCAGGTTCAGAGGTGTCCGGAAGTTTTCTCCCGCCACCTCAAGATCGTTGCCCCCCTGCGTACCGCCGGTCCCGGATCCATGCCACTCAACCCACCTGTTTTCCCCAGGAACTTCCAGCTCAGCAGAAACTTCACCAACAGCCGTCCCGCCAGAAGCAGCGTCACCGCTGGCGGGCCCCGCGATCCCCTCCAGATCAAATACAACCAGCAGCCGGTCATCCGGATATCTGGACCGCATG
>MTOL01000354.1 GCA_002011685.1 Deferribacteres bacterium JdFR-76 | reverse complement strand
TGATGCCCACAACCATTGCCGTACCCGGTGAAAACAAAGATGCCATGCCGCGCACCCATCCAGCAGGAGGCATGCAGTCGGCATCGGTAAATAAGAGGATCTCTCCGGATGCCTGGTGGATNCCTCTTTCAATAGCGTATTTCTTGGGCGGTCTGTCACCCNGAGTTTTCCGGATGTGGATTGCGTGAAATCGCGGATCCCGGTGTGCCCATTCTTCCGCAATANCGCCAGTACGGTCGGTGGAGCGNTCGTTGACCACTATGACCTGCATGCGATGTTTGGGATAATCCTGTTTCGCCAGAGCGCTCAGGCACCGCGGCAAATTTTTCTCCTCATTGTGCGCAGCCAAAATGACCGATACATCCGGAACCGGANCATTTATTGCCGCAGGGGATTGAGGTGTTTTTGCTTTTTTCAGACCCCAAAAAAGCCACATCAGAATCAATCCGTATACAGTAAGGAGCAAAACAAGAAACCCTGTAATCATACAGCCTCTGCGGGTTTGTGTTCTCAAATATTACGAATCCTTGCCAAAAGAAGCAAGGTTTTTAGCAAAAGGGCCCTCTCACCATCCAGGGGAGGTGGGGGGAATTCGGATGAAAAAAGAAAGATGAGTGCTAGCACTATTTGTTAAAGCATCAAAGAGATGGATGCAAATAGAAATGCAGCCAAGAAATCTTCAATGTTAAGAAAAATTTATTTTGCCCGATTTAGTAGATAGGAGGACGGATGGGGCCGCGGAAGGGGAAACAAAAAAATATTGCATCAGGTTGTTGTATTTTTTATATTTCAATCGTGATTCAGGCGGGAGTAGCTCAGTGGTAGAGCTTCTCGTTGCCAACGAGAAGGTCGCGGGTTCAAGTCCCGTCTCCCGCTCTTTGACATGGGCAACGGTGAGAAGTTGCCCATTTCTTTTAAGGCGGCGTAGCCAAGTGGCTAAGGCGACGGTCTGCAAAACCGTTATTCGGCGGTTCGAATCCGCCCGCCGCCTCAAGAAAGGCCGAGGTGGCGGAATTGGTAGACGCACGGGACTTAAAATCCCGTGTCCCTTTGGGACGTGCCGGTTCGATTCCGGCCCTCGGCACACCTGGTCCGAAGGCCTTGTGGGCGATTAGCTCAGGTGGTTAGAGCGCTTGCTTGACATGCAAGAGGTCAGTGGTTCGAGTCCACTATCGCCCACGGTAAAGGAGCCATCCTCTTGGGTGGCTCTTTTGTTATTTTTCAATAGATGGAAGCTCTAAGTTAAATACGCATTTTTTCTTGAAATTTTGTATAAAAGAATGTATCATTTTTAGCGTTTAATTCGAGTATTTTATTGGGGTTAGCCACGTCTCTGAAAATCCCGTGGCAAATTTTTTATTGAGCAAACTGTTTTATGAAGGTTAGACTACCGAACGGTAAATGGATTGAGACAGAAGATGGCCGCACCGCCCTGGAGCTGCTGCGCGAGCATGAGCCAAAATGGCTCAAAACAGCGGTGGCTGTCCGGTGGAATGGCCAGATTGTAGACCTGACCCGGCCTTTGCACGGAGAGGGTGCGCTGGAAGTGGTTACATTCGATGATCCTGAGGGCCGGGAGGTTTTCTGGCACAGCTCTTCTCATCTGATGGCGCAAGCCGTAAAAGAACTCTTTCCCGAAGCCAGACTGGCCATCGGCCCGCCGATCGAGGACGGATTTTATTATGACATTGATCTGGACCGTTCTCTGGGGCCGGAAGATCTTCAAAAGCTGGAAGAAAAGATGAAAGAGCTTGCTTCCCAGAAACTCCGGATTCAAAGGGAAGAGCTGCCAAAGGACGAAGCCGTAAAACTGTTTTCGGATTTGAACGAAACCTATAAAGTTGAAATCCTTCAGGAAATGGAGGATGAAGACCGGGTTTCGGTATACCGCCAGGGCAATTTTGTGGATTTATGCCGGGGGCCTCACCTGCCAGATACCGGCTACATCAAGCACTTCAAACTCTTGAATGTTGCCGGTGCCTACTGGCGCGGTGACGAGAAAAACAAAATGCTCCAGCGCATTTACGGGGTAGCATTCCCGAAAAAGTCGCAGCTGGAGGAACATCTGCACCTGCTCGAAGAGGCCAAAAAACGGGATCATCGCCGGCTGGGGCGGGAACTCGACCTCTTTTCCATTAGCGAAGAGATTGGTCCGGGGCTTATTCTATGGCATCCAAAAGGGGCTTTTATCCGCCACCTGATCGAATCTTTCTGGAAAGAGGAACATTTTAAGGCTGGGTATGAACTTCTTTACACACCGCATATCGCAAAACTTGACCTCTGGCGGCGGAGCGGGCATGTGGATTTTTACCGGGAAAACATGTATGCTCCCATGGTGATTGACGACGTGGAATATGAATTAAAACCGATGAATTGCCCGTTCCATATCACAATCTACAAATCCAAAATCCGCAGCTACCGCGAGCTGCCCATTCGCTGGGCCGAACTGGGAACAGTGTACCGGTACGAGCGTTCGGGAGTCTTGCATGGTATGCTGCGCGTCCGCGGGTTCACCCAGGATGATGCTCATATCTTTTGTCGGCCGGATCAGATCCAGGAAGAAATCCTCCGGCTGTTGGATTTCACCATGTTCTTTCTGCGGACGTTCGGTTTCACCGAGTACGAAATCTTTTTAAGCACGCGTCCGGAAAAATATGTGGGCACTGAGGAAAACTGGGAGCTGGCAACCAATGCCCTGAAACAGGCCCTCGAGATCCGGAACCTGGAATATGAAATCGATCCGGGAGAAGGAGTCTTTTATGGACCCAAGATCGATATAAAAATCCGCGACGCCCT
>MTOL01000192.1 GCA_002011685.1 Deferribacteres bacterium JdFR-76 | reverse complement strand
ATCCACAACTCATTTATTATCAACAGGATAAGAATTCAATCCCTTCCAGCAGGACGCTATCCACTTCCCATTGTTTCAAAAACCGTGCCCCAATTTGATGCGCCATTTCCTGCTTCCTCCAGTGTTCTCTGGCCGTTTCCCGCTGATCGCCCGGGAAACACTGATTCACCGAGGATACACTTTTAAAAACCACTCTATCCAAAAAATTCTTTCCGTTGTGCCAAAAACACTGCACCCGGATCTTCTGCCCACCCGCAGGTGTCCAAGAACGGCGATTCAACGGATTAGTAAAACGGGATGAAGAAAGAACGTGGCACGGTCTCAACAACCTCAAGGCTGGTGTTTTCCTTCCCCCGCCGTCCTGAAGGCAGCAAACCGCCTATTCCTTCCGACCCAGGCGCTGTTTCAGGGAACGAATTTTGTCCCGGATCTCAGCGGCCTTCTCGTATTCTTCCTTTTCGATGGCTTCCTGCAGGGCCTTTTCCAGCAGAGAGAGATTGGCTTCGCCAGGCACTGTCCGCTCTTCATCTGGCCGCTGCCCAATATGCCGGGCGGTTCCGTGAATATTCTTCAGCACCTTCTTAATTTTTTCATAAAAGGTTGAATAACACATGGGACACCCCAGCAGGCCCGTCCGTTCAAAATCCTGCCAGGAATAACGGCAAAACGGACAGTGAGTGGTCCCCGAATAGCGCACCGGCAAACCTGCCTGCTGTTCTTTATGCTTGAGAATATCCAGCATCAGGCCGGTGAAAATCTGCGGAAGGTTGGTGACCGCCTTATTTAACCCCATCTCCTCGGCACAGGCTGAACAGACGTGCAGCTCCTGCTTCTGTCCGTTAACCACCTGCGTTACAGAGATGTTGGCCGTCTTTTTAAAACATTTCTGGCAAAGCATCAGCTTTCTCCCGAATCGCGGACGATCCTGCCGTCGTAAAGTTCCACAATCCGGTCGGAGCGTTCCGCAAGTTTCATATTATGCGTGGCTACCACGATTGTCTGTCCTTTTTCGTGCGCCAGCGTCCAGAGAAGTTCGTGCAAAGCTTCACTGGATTTAACGTCCAAATTGCCGGATGGTTCATCAGCCAGTACGATTTCCGGTTCGTTCATCAGGGCCCGTGCCACAGCGACGCGCTGCTGTTCGCCCCCGGAAAGTTCGCTTGGTTTGTGTTCCAGACGGTGACCCAGGCCAAATTCGCGAAGCAACTGCGCCGCCCGGCTGAAGCTATCCTCTGGATTGCGGCCGAGAATGAGGGCCGGCATGGCGACATTTTCCAGCGCCGTAAATTCGGGCAGAAGATGGTGAAACTGAAAAACAAATCCCACCGTCTGGTTCCGGAAGCGGGCCAGCGCGTTGTCGTCCATAGTAAAAACCGCCGTATCGTTCAGAAAAACCTCACCCCTGGTGGGCCGGTCCAGCGCTCCCAAGATGTGCAACAGCGTGCTCTTCCCTACTCCCGATGGGCCCACAACCGCTGTGATTTTACCCTTTTCGATGGCCAGATCAATGCCTTTCAACACCGGGAGTTCTTCTCCAGCCATAAAATAGCTTTTGAATAACTTTTCTGCCCGTAGGACAATCCTCTTTCCCGTCATTATTCATACCGGATTGCGGTTACAGGGTCCAATCTGGCAGCTTTCACCGCCGGATAAATGGTGGCAACAAAGCTGATGCCAATGGCCGCCGCACCAACAAAAAAGAAATCGAGTACTTCCATGCGGATCGGTAGAAAATCGATAAAATAGATATCTGCTGGCAACGGGAAAAACTGGTACTTTAGCTGGGCCCAGCAGACGGCGAACCCCAGCAGGCTCCCCAAAACCGTGCCCAGAACCCCAACCAGCAAACCCTCAAACATAAAAATTCGCATAATGCCCGCAGTGGTTGCCCCCATTGACTTCAGAATGCCAATTTCCCGGGTTTTCTCCATGACCATCATGATCAGGGATCCGGCAATATTAAAGGCCGCCACCATAATGATCAAGCTGAGAATCACAAACATCACAATCTTTTCCAGGCGCATCCAGGAATATAGTGTGCGGTGCATCTCAAACCAGGTGAGTGTATAAAACGGGTAGCTCAGGGAGCGATTTAACCGGTCCGAGACTTCCGCCGCACGGTTCATGTCATCCAACTTGATTTCCAGACCATGAACCTGCCCGGGCATTTTCAACAGCTGCTGGGCCGCCTTGATGGACACGATGGCAATGGTATTGTCCAGATCGTACATCCCGGATTCGAAAATACCTGCCAGCCGGAATATTTTCACCCGCGGTGTCACAAAGGGCACATTGATCCCTTTCAGGCTGAAGACAATTACGGGCATGCCCAGTTCGTAGGCACTCAGCCGGTCAGCAAGCTGGCGGCCCAAAATAATACCGGGCCGTTTTTTGCCATCCGCTCCCGGCTTCTCTCCCAGATCCAGCCCACCGTACACGATATACTTGGGCAGATCGCTCACCGTACCCACCCGCCGTTCATCGGTCCCCTTCAGAATCACGCCCTCGACATTTTCGCCGACTTTGATCATCGCTTTCTCCACAATAAAAGGAGAAACCCCTACCACATGATCCATCCCTTCAAGCTGTACCATGAGGGAATCGTAGTGTGCAATGGGCTGGCTATGAAAGGCCTGCAGGCGCAGGTGGGCATCGAAACCGATGAAGCGAGAGCGAACTTCGCTTTCAAATCCGTTCATGACAGACAGAACCACCACCAGCGCAAAGACCCCAATGGTCACCCCCAGCAGCGAAAAATAGGTGATCAGGGAGATAAATCCCGTTTTGCGTTTGGATTTAAAAT
>MTOL01000264.1 GCA_002011685.1 Deferribacteres bacterium JdFR-76 | reverse complement strand
ATGTCCTGGAAGTAAATTTGCAAACAAACCGTGGCAACGTTACGGGATTGGTTGGCAATATGGATCTGTTCCGGCAGAGCCGCGGGGAACAGTTTCTATTTTTGAATCGCCGGTATATTGTAAACAAAAGCCTGAACTGGGCGATCATCAGCGCTTACGGTTCCATGCTGCCTCAGGGAGCTTACCCTTTTTATGTGATCAACTTGGAACTGGATCCGGAGAAGGTGGACGTCAATGTTCACCCATCGAAAATTGAAGTTCGTTTTGAAGACGAACGTGGCGTCTATGTTCTGGTGCACCATGCGGTTAAGTCGGCACTGACCCACGCAGGAGTGGCGCCAGTCCTTCACCTCGAGGTACCGTCAGACGCGGCCGAAAAAGAGATTCCGCTGCTGGGTGAAGAGGTGGGAAAGGAATCGGCAAACACTCAGACTTCATTGCTCGAAACAGAAAAGAAGAAAACGGTTTTCCCAGAGCAAACCGAGCTGGCTTTCCCGTTTGAATTCCGGCACCAGCGCCGGCAGGTGGACATTCCGGAGGAACCAAAACGCAGGGAAAAGGGGGAACGCGCCGACGGGCCACAGTACTTTGAGCGAGAAAAAGGCGAGCAGGTTTCTGTCTGGCAGCTTCATAATAAGTACTTGCTTTCGCAAATAAAAAGCGGGTTGATTGTTGTGGATCAGCATCTTGCTCATGAGCGGATCCTGTATGAACAGGCCCTCCAGCGGCTTGAATCCAGCCGGCCTATTTCCCAGCAAAAACTTTTTCCGAAAACGGTGGAACTGGCTCCTGAGGATTTTGAGCTGCTCATCGAAATGCAGTTTTATTTGTCGCGTTTGGGATTTGTGGTACGAGAATTCGGGAAAAACACGGTTCTGATTGAGGCGGTTCCGGTTGAACTGAAAAACCGTGAGGAGGAACAGGTCCTGCGAGAAATGATCGATGATTTCCGGGAGAGCAAGGAGCCGGATATCCGGGAGAGAATTGCCAAAACCTACGCCTGCAAATCAGCTATCAAAGCGGGTGACCCTTTGTCTCAGGAAGAGATGATTGCTCTGATTGATAATCTGTTTGCGACCCGAAATCCTTATTTCTGTCCGCACGGGCGGCCCATTATCGTTACCATTCCCTTGGAAGAGCTGGACAAACGGTTTCTGCGGATTTGAGATGAGGCGGAAGATTCCGATTCTTGTGGTCTGTGGTCCGACGGCCACCGGAAAGACCGGGCTGATGTTCGAGATAGCGGAAAGATCGTATCCCATTGAAATTGTCTCTGCCGATTCCCGGCAAATTTTCCGTTACATGGATGTGGGGACGGCCAAACCTTCCAGTGAAGAACTGCAGCGTTTGCCGCATCATATGATCGATATTTGTGATCCCGATGAAGAGTATAATGCTGGACGCTACGGCAAAGATGCCCGCCAGCAGATTGAGGCCGTCTACCGGAGGAAAAACGTTCCGGTGGTTGTGGGAGGTTCCGGACTTTATTTGCATTCCCTCATCGATGGTCTGTTTGAAGGGGAAGCGCGAGACCCGGAGGTCAAAAAAAGGCTACAAGCCCGGGCAGACGAGGAAGGTCTGGGGGTTCTTTACGACGAATTGCAAAAAGTGGATCCGGAATCGGCAGCAAAAATTCACCCTAATGACCGGCAGCGTATTGTCCGGGCGCTGGAGGCTTTTTATGTATCCGGTCAGCCCATATCAGAACTTCGCAAACGAATGCGGGTGGAAACCGGTTTGGAACCGATTTTTGTGGGACTAACCATGGAAAGGGAGGCGCTATATCGGCGCATTGATGAACGGGTGCTGCAGATGGTCCGCAAGGGACTGGTAGAAGAAGTGGTCAGGCTCAGGGAGATGGGATATCACCGGGAATTGCAGTCCCAGAAGACCGTTGGGTATCAAGAAATTCACGCCTACCTTGATGGTGAAATTCCACTGGAGGTGGCCATAGAACGGATTCAGCGGAACACCCGCCGGTTTGCAAAACGGCAGTTTACTTGGTTCAAAAGGGAACAGCGGATCCTGTGGTTCCCGGTGAATACTGCCAGGGAACGGGGTCAAGCACGGAAAAAAATAGAAGAAGAGATTGAGAAATTGCTCCAGTTTGCAGAAAAGGGCGAGTGGCCTGGTTAGGGATAATCCGGATTTGTGGAATTTCCAGAAAGAACTGCCGAACGGATGCTTTGGGGCGGTTAAACGATCCGGGATGTAAATTTCTCTTGACATTCAACGGGCAAAACATTAACTTTTATTTGAAATATAAGCGAGCGTAGCTCAGTTGGTAGAGCTCTGGCTTCCCAAGCCAGCTGTCGCGGGTTCGAGTCCCGTCGCTCGCTCAAACGGTCCCACCACGGAAGGGAAATGCTATTGCAAAATCTTGCCTAACCCTAACTTAGGAGGTTATGATGAAAAGGCATACCGTTTTTACGAGGGCTATTCTATCTTCTTTTGTTTTTCTTCTGGCCTTATCTCTGGTTTTCCCGCTCAACGCGCAGGTTAAACCGCTTGACCGGGATCACTTTTTGCAAACGGTTCTGAAGAACGATCCAGCACAGAATGCACGCATGCAGGTGGAAAAACTCCAGAAGACAAAAGAGGCCATCCAGGAGAAGCTGGAAATTGCGGAAGCTACGCTCCGGATGGAACGGGCAATAAAGGAACAGATTCCGGCCCAGGAAAAAATTCGTCTTTTTATTCTTGAACGCAAACAGATCCGCGCCAGAGGAATGGAGCCCAGGGCAATCGAAACGCCACGGGCTCTTGCTGGCCGGTTCAGCAAAGGAATGCAGACAGGTTCAATT
>MTOL01000364.1 GCA_002011685.1 Deferribacteres bacterium JdFR-76 | reverse complement strand
GTCCGGTGGAGCTGGATGTCTGTGTACGGTTTGTGGAAGAGGGTATGCGGGTGGCTGGCCGGAACGTGACCCTGTCCATTGAAGCTCAGGTTGGCAATGCCGGCTTCCGGCCGCTGCCCGGTGTTCAGCTCAAGTACTGGGTCTGGGGGCCGCTATCCGGTGCGGATACCCTCAGGCAGGATCTGGGCACGGTTGCAGCTGGTCTGCTGCCGCACGAATGGCGGTCGTTTGATCTCCCTGTCTGTTTTTCCCGGTCTGGTTTCTGGTACGTGGGCATAGAGGCGGTCCTGCCCGGAGACGAGCGTCCAGAAAACAATCGGGATACTTTAACAATCTATGTGAACTATCCTGCTGGTAGCCTGATTCTCAATGAGGTGATGTATTACCCGCTATCCGGAGAAGCGGAATGGGTTGAAGTGTGGAATGCGGGAAAGGAACCGATTGATCTCCACGGCTGGCGGATTTCCACAGAAAATAGTGCGGATCAGGGGATTTCCATCACCGACTCCACAGCCTGGCTTATTCCCGGCGCCTTTGAAATCTGGACGGCGGATTCATCCTTTGCGGCCCGGTTTGGCAGCGCCGGCCGGTGGATTCCGCGGTTTCCGGTCCTGCGCAATGCGGGTTCCGACCTTTTTGTGTTTGATGCAGCCGGCTTCCGGATCGATTCCTTGACCTATCTGCCTTCCATGGGGCATGCTCGCGGGTTCTCGCTGGAGAGAATTCGTTACTACAAATCAGGGCAAAATTCGGACAATTGGGCTTTGAGTGATTCGCCGGGTGGAACGCCAGCCAGGCGGAATTCCGCCACACCGCCCGCCGTGGACCTTTCTGTTCAGCTCTTCCTGCCCGATTCTTCAGTGGTACTGCCAGGCGAACGGGTGCAGGTATTTCTCGAAATTTACAACGAAGGCATGAATCCGGTNGAAGAGTTTGAAGTCCGCGCATGGCTGCGCTCACCGGAAAGTGCGGCTGATTCCCTTCTTTTTTGCCACGCTGAAGCGTCTTCTCTTCAGCCTGAAGAAAAATTGCGCTATCCCATTGCTGCTCTGCTCCCGCGGCCCGGAAGCTGGATATTTCGGGCGGAGGTTGCTGCCAGTGGAGATGGAAGGCNGCNAAACGATACCGATACACTGCGGCTGCCGGTGCGCTACCCTCCTTCCTCGGTGGTGATTCATGAAGTGATGTATTATCCGGAATCCGGGAAGGCCGAATGGCTGGAGCTCGTGCCCCTCTTAGAAGCCAAAACCGATTTGCAGGGGTGGCGGATTGGAACAGCTGCCAGTTTTGACCGCGCTGTTCCGCTGTCGGACGTACCGTATCAGGTGGAAAAAGGGACATTTCTGGTAATTTCCCGCGATTCTCTTTTTCTGGATACGCTGGAATGTCCGGTTTTGCCTGTACCGCGGCTTCCTGCGCTGCGCAATACCGGCGCGGATCTTTTTTTGTTTGATCCTACCGGGGGAGTGGTGGACTATCTGGAATACGATCCACAGTGGGGATACCGGCGGGGACACAGTCTGGAGAGGGTTCGCGAGGATCGCCCGTCCGTGGATCCGGAAAACTGGCGGCTCTCCCGCGTGAAAGGCGGCACGCCGGGAAGAAGAAATTCAGTAACGCCTCTAATTAGAGACCTGGCACTGAAGAATTTTTCCGCAACTCCCAATCCGTCGACCTTTCAGCAGGAAATTCAGGTGAGCATTGTGGTTGCAAATGAGGGACGGGAGGATTATTCTTCTTTCCGTTTGACGCTGTATAAAGATGAAAACCGCGATGGGGTATTTTCACCTGAGGAGCAACTCGGGGAGGCGGTTGAGGTTGTGGAATTTTTGGCCGCGGAGGACAGTCTGGTCATTCAGCAGGTTCTGTCAGCCTGGCCATCGGGAAGGCACTGGCTGTGCGTGGAACTGGCGGCAGATGGGGATATGAATCGTTCCAACAACTCGGATACCCTGTGCATCTGGCGAGGGTATCGCCCGGGGGTTGTGTGCATCAATGAGATCATGCCTGCACCGGTTGGAGGGGAGCCAGAGTGGCTGGAATTGTGGAATCAGAGAAATGATTCGGTTGATCTTTCAGGATGGGTACTCCGTGACGTTCTGGCACGGAAGGAAGCCCGATTTCCCAATGGGGCGTGGCTTCCCCCAAGTTCATTTGCGCTGGTTTGTGAAGATTCTTTGAAGATAAAAGTTGGAGAGGGCCCAATCTTGAAGCTCAAAAATTGGCCGGGGCTCAACAATAGCGAAGACTGGATTCAGCTTGTGGATTTTGCGGGTACCGTAATTGATGAAATCCATTACTGCAGCGGCTGGGGCATTTTGCCTGGTGTTTCTTTGGAAAGGGTCAATCCGGAGATTCCTTCTGCGGATTCCACCAACTGGATGCCTTCCGCTGATCCGCAAGGTGCCACACCGAACCGCGTTAACAGCGTTTTTACCAGAGTTGTACCTTCCCGGGAACTCCTCTCTGTTTTTCCCAATCCATTTTCTCCAGATGGTGATGGATTTGAGGATCTGACCGTGATCCAGTACCGCCTGCCGTTCACGGGCGGGCGCGTGTCCATCCGGATTTATGACGTTGCAGGCCGGGAGATCCGCACCCTGCTGAATGCCGTTCCCACCGGCAGCGAGCGGGAACTGATCTGGGATGGAACCTCAAATTTTGGTGAGATTGTCCCCTGTGGTGTTTACATTTTGTATCTTGAAGCGAGAGATGATCGGTCCGCCAAAAGTGTGCGGCAAAAAAAGGTAGTGGTTGTAGCTGGAAAATGAAAAGGAGTGGGCGCAATGGCTCAGAAACACCGTACCCGGCTG
>MTOL01000513.1 GCA_002011685.1 Deferribacteres bacterium JdFR-76 | reverse complement strand
CGCCCGGAGTTTCTCCGGATTAATGGGTCGGTCCGGCCCTTTGAATGACCGGACGGATTCGTCAGAATTGACCCCCACGATGAGAACGTCGCATTCCTGCCGGGCTTTCTCAAGATATTCCACGTGACCGGCATGAAGGAGATCAAACACTCCCGAAGTGAACCCGATTGTGAGCCCTTCAGCTCGCCATTCCTCACAAAGTTGCGCCAGCTCCTCCCGGCTACGGATTTTTTTCTGCACCGGCATGTTCCTTTCCCTCTTTACATGGTCTTCTGAATGTAAGCACAAAAGACCGTTCTTTGCAATGGCAATCCTCTTCCCGGGGGGGCCTTGACAATCAGGGTAGAAAGTCGCTGGCGATTTTTGCTCCCGATTTGTCTCGCACCGCGGTCACAGCGCAATGGTCAAACGGGGCAGACAAAACCGGGGAATGGCCGCCCCAAACGTTGACGTGTGCGCCACAACAAGCTAACAACCGTGAGGAAACACGATGAAACTGCAGCGCAATTCTCGGACCGCGGAAATCACATCCACCAAATAGGACTTAAACAAGCTGAAGTTTAGGTTACAAAAATGCGGACAACATAAAGTGGCCCGGAGAATTTTGAACACACGAATAAAGAATAGTTTGAATATGCGCGAATGTCCATCGCACCCCGTTCAGCCAGCTCCCCTGCTCAAAAACTTGGCACAAATTTATCGGTGGGGGAATAGCAAGAGATCGGCAAAAAATCAAAGCAGACGGTTTGGAATAAAACGATGCGGCCGTCTAATCGCTTGCGGCTTTCATATCCCCAGAATCGGGGGCTTCTTCACCCGGTCGCTCTCCGGATGTTTCGGCCAGGACCTGTTCCAGATACTCCTTGACCCGGCCGTACTCACTGCGGACCACGGTCCACACTTCTTCTGCCACTTTTAGCTGCCGGTTCTTGCCAGCCTTTTCCAGCTGGTACAGAAGATCATAAAGTTCCACTGCTCCAACGTTTCCGCTAGCTCCTTTAAAGGAATGAGCTTCCCGTTCGATCCGCTCAAAGTCGCGATTCCGTAGCGCCTCTTCCAAGTTTTTCAGCCGCTCGGCTGAATTTTCGAGAAACAGGGAAATCAGAGAATTGACGACTTCTGGGTCATCCCCCACAGCGTCCCGGAGGATGCCCAGATCGACCGGGGTATTCCGTGTGCTCTGTTTGTTTTCGCGGGCTGGTGGCCGTTCTTCGGGCTTTTTCCTTTCCNTCAAACCGCCCCATTTATTGATTTTTTCAAACAGAACGGCCGGCTTGATCGGTTTTGAGATGTAATCGTCCATACCGGCCTGCAGGCAGCGTTCCTCGTCCCCTTTCATGGCGTGGGCGGTCATGGCAATGATGGGAATCCGCTCTCCCTCCGGCTCCATCTTACGGATGGCGGCTGTGGCCTCAAAACCATCCATTTCCGGCATCTGTACATCCATCAGGATCAGGTCGTACCGCTTCTTCTTGAGAGCTTCCAGAACCTCTTTGCCATTGGTGACGGCATCGGCATGGTAGCCACCTTTCTCCAGAACTTTCAGGGCCAGCTTCCGGTTGATTTCGTTATCTTCCGCCAGCAGAATTCTCAAATTGTGCTTCTTGATCTCTTTCAGCTTATGCTGGGTAAGTAGTTCTTCACTGGAATGGATTTGCGTTTCTCCATTCAGGATGGCGAGGAGCAAACTGTACAGCTGCGATTGCCGCACCGGCTTCAGCAGGTAGCCCACACACCCGAATTCTTTGCACATCCGGGCATCGCCACGCTGCCCGATGGAAGTCAGCAGCACCACGGGGGTATTTTTGAGCTCCGGTGTTTCCCGGATCAGCTTGAGGGTCTGAAAACCATCCATCCCCGGCATTTTGGCATCCAGAAGGACCAGATTGACGGTTTGTCCATTTTTGGCTTTCTGCTTAAGGGTGTGGTAGGCCTCAACGCCATCGGCGGCCTGTTCCACACGGCAGCCCCAGGACTCCAGGCAGCTGGCAAGCGAAAGCCGGGTAGTCTGGTTATCATCCACAACCAGGACCGAGACACCTTCAAAATTCCGGGTGAGACCGCTGGGTTCTCTCTGCACCTTCTGCTTTTCGAAGGGGATCCGGAACCAGAACGTGCTGCCCTTGCCCACCTCACTTTCCACCCAGATCTCTCCTCCCATCATCTCCACAAGCTGCTTGGAGATGGTCAGGCCCAGGCCCGTTCCTCCGTACTTTCTGGAAGTGGAACCGTCTGCCTGGGTGAAACTGTCAAAAATGCGGTCCAGGCGGTCTTCCGGAATCCCGATTCCGGTATCGCGTACCGAAAAAAGAAGCGTAGCCTGTTCGTCCGTCTCCTCCTCCAGATCCACACGGATGGCAACTTCGCCCTCGTCCGTGAACTTGATCGCGTTGCCTACCAGATTGATAAGGATCTGCCGCAGGCGCGCGGGGTCGCCACGCAGCAAAGAAGGCACATCGTGATGTACAAAAGAGTTCAACTCCAGGCCCTTCTTGTAGGCGCGGTAGGCCAGGGTATCCAGTACGCCCTCCACAGTGAGGCGCAGGTCAAAATCGATGATCTCCAGTTCCAGCTTTCCGGCCTCGATCTTCGAGAAATCCAGAATGTCATTGATGATGGTGAGGAGAGCCTCGGCACTTTCTTTGATGGAACGGGCAAATTCCTGCTGCTCGCTGTCTAAATTGGTATCGAGGAGCAGTTCTGTCATTCCGATAATGCCGTTCATGGGGGTGCGGATTTCGTGGCTCATGTTGGCCAGAAACTGGCTTTTCGCCTCGCTGGCCGCTTTGGCCAGTTCGGCATTGCGCTTCTCGCTTTCG